>NZ_JCBAJO010000002.1:0-129147 GCF_059772245.1 Cupriavidus sp. R6-3 | reverse complement strand
TAATGATCGCTTGCCAGGCATCGCAGTTCCGGGTCAGAGGCGTCACCGACATTTCGCGCATGCTGGCAGCGTGAGTAAAGGCGCGCCCCGACGCCGGCCTGCGGCCGCATCGCTTCGCCCGGGCCATCCAGTGCGTGCAAAATTGCTGCCCGCAGTTGCCTTGGTGTCACTGCCTCCTCCTCGGCAAGCACTAACGACAACTTGCAAGGCAACTGGCCGCGCGCTGCGACAGCGTGCGCGACCGCCGCTGCCGCGTCATCGACGTGCAGGAACACATGGGCGGTGTCCGGATGTGCGTCGGCCCGGGCGACAAGGCTGGACTCGTAGCTTGCCGCGATCTGCTGCACCAGGAAAGCGTTATGACCGAGATCGTCGTAGAGCGGCGCGAGCCGCAGCATCAACCGCGGTACGGCGCCGAGTTCGTGCTGGAGCAGGTGCTCCGCCCTGATCATCATCGCCCGCAATGGCGATTTGGGATCGATGGGCGAGGCTTCATTGATCGGATTGCCGGGTTGCGACGGGGCATGGACTAGCAAGGTGCCGGCCAGCACGAATTGACCCACCGCGCACCGCAGCAATTCAACAATGATGCGTTGCAGGTTGCCGACAAGGTCGAGTTCCGCCGCGATCCGCTGCACGCTGCCGTCCGCATTGGGCGCGTCTTCCATCTCGCTGACCACATAGACGACCGACGTTATAAGCTCGCCGTGACCGGCTATCACCGCATCGAATGCCTGCGCCATATCTTTTTCACGTGTCGCGTCGATGCGAAGCGCTAGCGCACTGGGGAACGCTGCGGCAAGGTCTTCGCCATCGAGCGCGACCACACGGTATTGCTGCAACAGGCGCGCCACTACGGCGCGGCCGAGCAGCGATCCTGCCCCCACTACCAAAATCGTGTCCGTGCTATGTGCCAACGCCGACTCCTTGCCGGGGTGTTATCTGACTATCATGAAGAGACCGAGCAGGCCAGCCACGGCGGCCACACCGATCGCTGCGGACACTTGCCAGCGATGCACGCAGATCCACCACTGCGCACTGGTTGACTTCGCTTGATTGTCAAAGCGGCCATGTGCTGCAAACAAGCCCACGACCGGTACAAACAGGTTATCGGCCCGATCGGGGTGGGCGGGTTCCTGGGTCTGCTGTGCCTCATAGGCCTGTCTGGCCGCCACACGATCACCCAGGCCTGGGAAAAATCGACTGGACAGAATGGTTTTGGCGGCTGGCCAGCCCACCCATACCTCGCGAGGGCCGTGCGTGGCTGCCCAGACAATGGCCTCGCCGGCGATTTCCGGCTGGAATATTGGCGGCACTGGTTGGGCACGGCGTGGCAACTTGCTGCGGCACCAATCGAATTGCGGCGTATTGAACGCCGATAAATGCACCATCGTCAGTCTCACCGACGAATGATCGTGAACGAGTTCCGAACGCAGGGAATCGGTAAAGCCACGGATCGCCGCCTTCGCCCCACAGTATGCTGACTGTAGCGGGATGGACCGATAGGCCAGCGCCGAGCCGGTCTGCACAATACAGCCATGATTGCGCGCCGACATGCGTTTCAGCGCGGCCAACGTGCCATGCACCGCGCCCAGATAGACCACTTCCGTGACGCGGCGATACTCGGCCGCCGTTGTTTCGGCGACCGGCGCAAACACGGTCGTCGAGACATTGTTCACCCAAATCGTGATCAGTCCCAGTTCGAGCTCAATGCGCGACGCTGCTGCCTCCACCTGCTGGGCATCGGCGACATCGACGGGGATGCCCAGCGCCAGGATCCCCAGGTCGCGCAATTCGCTACAGACCCGGGCCAGGCGATCCGGCTCTCTTGCCAGGATTGCGATCCAGTCCCCGCGCTGCGCAAAGGCCCGCACGGCAGCGAGCCCCACGCCTGCGGTGCCACCGGTGACGACAACAACGTTGGGCGGATGCATTCAGGCCTCCCCGCGTTGCTGCGCTTGCTGAATGTCCAGCGCAGCCTGGATCAGTGCCAGATGGGTATAGCCTTGCGGATAGTTGCCCAGCAGCGCCTTGCTATCCGGGTCGATCTCTTCCGCGAATAAGCCGAGATCGCTGGCAAACGAGCAGATGTGCCGAAAGAGTTTGATCGCCTCCTTGGCCCGGCCTTGTCGGGCCAGGACTTGTACCAGCCAGAAGCTGCAGATGGCGAGGGTCGCCTCTTCTCCTGGCACGCCATCGTGGATGCGGTACCGATAGACCAGCGAATCCTTGGTGAGATCCCGCTGAATGCGGGCCACGGTTGCTTTCACGCGCGCGTCAGTTGGGGGGAGAAAGCCGGTCAGCGGGATCAGTAGCGCGCTCGCATCCAAAGCTGGCGATCCGAAACTTTGCGTGAACGCGCCAGTCCCGTGGTGAAACCCCTGCCCCTCGATGACGCGACGCAGCGCGTCCCGTTCGAGCTTCCAGACAGCAACGTTTCCGTCGAGTTGCCCAGCCTGTGCCAGCGCAATGGCACGGTCCAACGCGACCCAGCACATCAGCTTGGATGATACGAAATGCTGGGGCACCCCGCGCGTTTCCCAGAATCCTTGGTCCGGCTCACGCCAGCGCGCCGCGGCGGCGTCGGCTAGCCGGGCGAGCACGCGCCGCATTGGGGCGGACAGTGTCATTGGCATGCCCTGTTGGCACACCCAGGCCGCGTCGAGGACATGCCCATAGACATCCAGTTGCACCTGTTCCGCCGCCGCATTGCCGATACGCACCGGACGGGACGCACGGTACCCGTCAAGATGGCGAAGCTCCTGCTCAGGCAGGTTCGGGCTGCCATCGATCCGGTACATGATCTGCAGTCGTTTGAGATCGCAAAATCGCTCGATCCAACGAAAGAAGTCCATTGCGGCCTCGTGATGGCCCAGCGCCATCAACGCGCGCAGCACCATGGCCGAGTCGCGCAGCCAACAAAACCGATAGTCCCAATTGCGGCTGCTACCGATCCACTCCGGCAGCGAGGTGGTTGGCGCCGCCACCAGTGCTCCGGTCGGGCCAAACGTCAGCAACTTGAGAACACAGGCGCTGGTGCGCACTTCTCGTTCGAAGGGACCGCGATAGGTGCATTGCTGCTGCCACTCGCCCCAATGTCGTAGGGTCTCATCAAGGACCGCCTGGGGGTCGTGCACAGGCCGGTCCGGCCCGTCTTGTTGGAAGGACGCAATCGCCCACAGCGGCGCGCCGGGCCGCACGATGGCCACGCCTTTGGCGCGGTGCGCTTCGGTCGCCAGCGGCAGCGGCGGCGAACATACCAGGCTGAGACGTTGGTGTTCGCATACAGCGGTCACGCCATGCGAACCGACTTCCCATTGGTGGGGCTTGCGCGCATAGTCAAAGCTCGGACTGAACACTAGTTCCACCCTCACCTCGCCAACGGTCGCCTCAATGCGCCGCAACAGCCGATGGCACTCGGGTGAGTCATGGTCCAGCCGACTGCGTGCGAGACGCTCGCTATGCATGAAGTCGGTCAGGCGAAGGATCCCGCCGCTGGCTTCAAACATGGTTTCCAGTACGCCCCCTGGGACCCGGTAATAGCGCGAACTGATCGCACGACCCGTCGGCCGGATTTGAAAGTAGCCTCCTCGGTTAGCATCGAGCAATCTGCAAAATACGGCGCCGGCGTCAAAGTGCGGCATACAGCACCAGTCGATGGATCCCGACGTGCTCACCAACGCCACGCTATGCGTGTTGCCAATGACGGCATAGTCGGCAATGGGCGGATACCTGGGGTTGGTGAACACTCCGTCTCCTTGACCCTCGCCACGCTGGCAACACGCGTTGCCGAGGTCGGGATCCTGGCTTACATCTGGCGCTAGCGCGGGAAAGAACTACAACGCGCTATGCCTGCCGTTACACGGCTCAAGTTCGCGGCGTGCCATGGCTTCACCACCCGAGCCGCGCGTTGCCGTCCAAGATCGAGTCGTTGGGCTACCTGGATCTACGCCATGGCGCGACAGACCTGCGCGCACTCCTGACAGGCACGTGCGCACTCTTGGCAATGCTGCGCTTCGTGCTTGGCGCACTCCGTCCCACACTCTTCACAGACCTTCGCGCACAGCGCGCATATCGCGCGCGCGTACTGGCTGTCGCGCGCCATCATCGCCGCGGCATAGGCACATGTTTCGGCACAGTCCAGGTCGAGTGCGATGCAGCGTTTCATGGCCTCAACCTCTGGCTCACGCAGACAAGACGCAGCACAGTGATGACAGGCGACTGTGCAGGCGTGACAGGCTTCAATACAAGATAGATAGTTTTCATGTGGCATGGCAAAGCTCCTAAAGAAATTCGACCAGCGTTGCGAGACGCCGCCAAATTGAGAGCAATTCGCGCGCCACAGGAAGCAGACGACAGCATGGGAGCGACTGCCTTACAGGAGCATTACGCGACGATGACGAAACCGGTGACAGCACATGTTTTGGCCAGGCTGATGACGCTAAAGGAGCTTTTGCTTCGACGTGGCGCGCACTATGCTAAGTGGACGTTTCACCATTGCGCGAGGAGACAACGTGTTCGAACGCCCTAGCGATGCCATGCTTCGCCCCGTCTCACTGAGCCGCCGCCGACTGCTGGGAAGTCTGATCGCCGGAGGCGGCTTGGCGAGCCTGGGCGCGTATCCACGCGCCGTTTGGGCCTTGAAGAGCCAAGGCTATCCGGTCGTGCTGACAGGGACCACGTTTGACCTGGCCATTGGCGCGACGCCCATGTCGTTTACCGGCCGTATCCGGCCTACCACCAGTGTGAACGGCTCCATCCCCGCGCCGATTCTGCATTGGAAGCAAGGCACCGAGGTCACGCTGCGCGTGACCAACTTGCTCGATACCCAAACATCGATTCACTGGCACGGCATCTTGCTGCCGTTTCAGATGGACGGCGTGCCCGGTATCTCCTTTCCCGGCATCGGGCCGGGCGAGACGTTCGTGTATCGCTTTCAAGTGCGGCAAGCCGGCACCTATTGGTACCACGCGCATACCCGTTTTCAGGAGCAGACCGGCTTGTACGGACCGCTGGTCATCGAGCCAATGCATCCAGACCCGATCAAGGTCGATCGCGACTATGTCGTGATGCTCAGCGAATGGACGGATGAAAACCCGGAAATGGTGTTCGCGAAGCTCAAGAAGATGAGCGACGTCTATAACTTTCAGATGCCGACGGTGGGCGACTTTGCCCGAGATGTGTCCGAAATGGGGCTGTCCGAGGCCTTGGCTAAGCGCGCGATGTGGAACCAGATGCGAATGAATCCGACCGATTTGGCCGATGTTTCGGGAGCCACTTTTACCTACCTGATCAACGGCACGCCCGCAGATAAAAATTGGACAGCGATCGCTAAAGCCGGGGAGCGCGTGCGGTTGCGCTTTATCAACGGCTCGGCGACCAGCAACTTTGACGTCCGAATTCCCGGCGTGAAGATGACGGTGGTATCGGCTGATGGGCAGGATGTCGAACCGGTACCGGTGGATGAAATCCGCATTGCCGTCGCCGAGACTTACGACGTAGTGGTGCAGATGCCGGACGATAAGGCGCACACCATCTTTGCTCAGTCGATCGATCGCAGCGGCTACGCCAGGGCGACACTTGCACCGGAAGTCGGGATGGAAGCCGACGTGCCCAAGCTCGATCCGAAGACCTGGCTCACCATGGCCGATATGGGCATGGGCGACATGGCGGACATGGATATGGGCAGCATGGAAATGGGGGCCATGAAGATGGATCAGAAACCATCCATGGCCATGGATCGCATGGGGATGGAGTCCATGGGTGGCGCACCCACGATGCAACCAATGACGCCGGAGGCGGGCATGGGCGCCATGGGGGGCATGGGGGGGCATGACATGTCGACCATGTCCGGGCCAGCGAAGGACGCCCATGCCGGAATGGCCGGCATGGACCACGGCAAGTCCGACGCGAAGCCGGGGATGCAGAAAACCGGTGGCGAGATGGGGCATGACATGGGCAAGATGGGCAATATGCCTGGCATGGGGCCACAGGTCGACATGCGCTCGATGAACCCTTCCCGCTCGCTGTCGGATCCGGGGCCAAGACTGCGCAACAACGGCAGGCGAGTGTTGACCTACGCGGACCTTAAAACGCTCGGCCCGGTGATCGACAAGCGCCCGCCCAGCCGGGAGTTGGAACTGCACTTGACCGGCAATATGCGCCGTTTCATCTGGGGCCTCGACGGCAAGAAGTTTTCCCAAGCCGAACCGATCCGGCTCTACTACGGGGAGCGCCTGCGCATCACGCTGATCAACGACACCATGATGAACCACCCGATGCACCTGCACGGGATGTTCAGCGAGCTGGAAAATCACGAAGGCCAGGCGCTGGTCAGAAAGCACACGATCAACGTCCAGCCGTCCAAACAAGTCAGCTTCCTGGTGACGGCCGATGCGCCGGGACAATGGGCCTTTCATTGTCACTTGCTTTACCACATGGAAGCCGGCATGTTCCGCAAGGTCGTGGTCGCATGAGCGGGTTGAACCTCGCCAACGCCAGGGAGATTGACGTGCCCAACCACCGTCTCATCCTTCTCGCAAGCCTGGCTCTCTTGGCCAGCGTGCAGTGCCACAGCGTGGCGGCGCAGACGATGGCGCCGATGCCAAGTATGACACACGATACGCCGATGCCAGGCATGGCGCACGATGCCCCGATGCCACCAAAGACCGCAGCTCCAGCCGGGAAGCCAGCGCCAAGCCATCCCGCAGTCAGTCCGACAGAATCTGCCTCAGTGCCCGGCGGCGCGAATGCGATCATCCAGGTGAATGAGGCCCCGGTGCCGATGGCAGATCCGAACCGAGGCATTCCCATGCCTGGGGATACGATGGCCGATAACGATATCTACTATCAGGTGCTATTCGATCGCCTCGAGTACGTCAAGGCACCCGGCGGCTCTGGACTGGCCTGGGACATGCTCGCCTGGGTAGGACGGGATCTGAACCGGTTATGGGTCAAGTCGGAAGGCACGCGTCTGTATGGCAACACAGAGGATGCCAGAGCTGAGGCACTGTGGGGACACGCCTTTGCGCCGTTCTGGGATTGGCAACTGGGCGTGCGCCAGGATTTCGGCAATGGGCCGCCGCGGACCTGGGGCGCCTTTGGCGTGCAAGGCCTGGCGCCTTATTGGTTTGATATCGAAGCCACGGCTTATCTGGGGTCGTCGGGACGCGCTGCCGCCCGAGTGCGGGCTACCTACGATATTCGCTTCACCCAACGTCTGCTGTTGACGCCGGAGTTCGAGGCGAACGCCTATAGCAAGGCAGATGAGGCGCGAGGCATTGGCAGCGGCGTGTCCGAGTTCAAGCTTGGCTTGCGACTGCGATACGAGATCCGTCGCCAGTTCGCCCCCTACCTAGGCGTGGTGTGGGGCAAGAAGCTGGGCAATACCGCGGATTTTGCGCGTGCTGCCGGAGAGCGGACCACCGACAAGCAAATCGTTGCCGGCGTGCGAATCTGGTTCTGAACCCATTTGAGACGCCGGCCAGGTTCAAGCCCGCTGCTGGTTAACCGCCAACTTACTGTGCGATTACATTTCGTATCACGCCTGCGAAGGCCGCGCGCGGGAAAATAGAATGGTCATTATGACGCACGTGCAAGCAGCCATAGGGGGGCCCCGTTTGATGGGGCATTAGTCTGCGTCCTCTCCGCGTGCCATGCTGGCGCGCGTGGCACACGTCGCCGGCCAACTCAGGAAAGGACCCATGAAAGCCGGAAAGCTGCTGGTCCTGCTCGGTGGCGCGGCAATGGGCATCGCGCCCGGTGCGATTGGCGCCATTCAAATCGGCTGGGAGCCCAGGCAAGAGCTCAGCAGTAACTGGTGGCTGCAGTGCGGTGGCGTGCCGGCTCCTGCCGCGCCCGCGATGTGGCCTGCCGTGGACCATGAATGGGAAAGCAGGTCGCTGGACTGTACAGCGCAGCGGGACAAGGAAACCCCGCAGTATGCGCTTGCCGTGAACCCCCGGCACCGCTTATTCAAGCACGGCAACGGCGCCGCGGCGCCATCGAATACTGCCAAATCTAAGCCGTCGCGAGAGGCGAAGCGACAAAACCGTGACTGCGGCCAGCCCCGACCGGCGCCACCGCAATAGTCTAGACGTTCCCCCTTTTTCGGTACGCGCTTTCCGCGTGTGCCAACGCAGTCTCAACCTGTGCCACCGAGCCAAAGGAGATCTCGAAGATGAAAAGCAAACTTGTCGTTGCAAGCCTGATTGCCGCGGTATCGCTTACTGCCGCCGCGACCGATTTGAGCACGGTCGTGAAAACCTATGAGCTCAAAGACGGATCAAAAGTCCACGTTTTCAAAGACGGCAAGATGGGCATGGAGAACAAGTACGGCAAGTCCGTCAGCATGCCAGAAGGCAAGGTCATGGAGACCAAAGACGGTAGCAAGATCCTGATGAAGGGCAATGAGGTGTTCCGTCTGGACGACGCCCTCATCAAAGGTCACCGCGAAGGCGGCTAAGCGGGCGACCTGACACGGGCTCTGAGCAAGCGGGCGCCGTGCAGTGCCCTTGCTCGGAGCCCGTCCGGGCCGCTTGCCATGCTCAGCGTCACCCACGCGGCCCGAGCGATGAGCGAGCGCTGCATTATTTCTCAGCGTACACGGACACGCTAAGCGACCGAGAGGCCTGCAGTGTCAGGGCATGGCGACCATGAGCAGGGATGCGCAGCGATACCGGGCGCGTTCCGGGCATCGCGTGTCCGGCGTCATCCTGGGAAATCACTACGGTGACCTCGGCTGGCTCGTTGCGGGGATTGTCCAAAACCAGCACACACCCCTCCCCCGCACCAAGTGTTCGGCGCCAGGTCGCGTTGACCCGCGCCCCGACGTCGATCAGCCACTCCGTAGGGCGCGGCTCGGCCAGGCCACCGGGCACGAAAGCGGCAGGACCCCGATCAAGATCCAAAATGGGGGCGTGCGCCAACGCAGAAGCGCTAAGACTAACAAGCAACGCCGATAAGCCGGTTCGGATCAGATTCAATCGAAGTCTCCCTAAAAAAGAACTGGACGCAGGCTGTCTTCGTGGGATCTGACGGCCAGCATCATGACGCGGCATGCCACCTGGCACCTGGAAAGAACGGGGCGCTCCTGTTGACCCAAGGCGGCAACGCGATTGATTCTAGGGCGGCCGGTCTGTCACAGAGATTACGAGAACATGACAAGACATCATCCCGCCATCGCGCACTCTCCTGTCGTCTACTTCCCATTAGCCCAGCGCGAGCGCATGCCTGCTAACTCCGTGGGAATGGGCGACCGCTGCGCGCTGCACAAGTTGCATCCGCCCCAACAATGTAACCGGCTTGCAATGTCGCAGTAAGCTTGGTCTCACTAGACTTCAGTGCCTATCGAATACCAATAACGTGGCGAACTGGAGACGCTATGAAAAGAAGAAAGATGACCGCCGCTGGCATGCTGCTGGGGTCGCTGTCATTGGGGGCTTATGCGCAGACGAGTGTCACGCTATACGGCGTCGCCGATGTCGGCATCGAATATTTATCGAATGTGCCATCGTCGAGCGGCGGCACCAACCAGGTGCGCATGTCGGCCGGCAATATGTCGACCTCGCGTTGGGGCTTGCGGGGTACGGAAGATCTCGGCGGTGGCCTCAAAGCGGTGTTCGAACTGGAGAGCGGCTTCGCCCTTGATACCGCGCAGTCGAGTAGCGCCGGCCGGTTATTTGACCGGGGCGCACTGGTCGGGCTGTCCAGCCCATATGGTCAGCTGACCCTTGGTCGCCAGACCACGGTGCTATACGACACCGCCATTCAGTTTGATCCGATGGGTTTCGCGCCGCGATACTCGCTTTTCAAGAGCGACGATACCATTGCCGGTCGCGCGGACAATTCCGTCAAGTACAAGGGCACGTTTGGCGGCGTGACCGCCATGGCACTGTACAGCTTCGGCCGCACTGGCGGCGGCGAAGTCCCCGGCGAGCTGAAGGTGGACCGGGAGATGAGTGCGGGTCTGGTGTATTCGACTGGACCGCTTTCCCTGGGCGCCCTGTACGACGAGTACCAGGGGTCAACCGTTGCATCGCAGGGGCAAAAGGACCGGCGCGCGTTAGTGGGGATCAGCTATGGGATCGGACCAGCAAAGCTGTATGCCGGATATCGTTGGCTCAACGGAAATATCTCGAGCGCGGTAAGCGCAATGCGCTCCAACTTGTATTGGGCAGGCCTGCGTTATCAGCTGACCTCGGCGCTGTCGCTCACCGGCGCAGCGTACTATACCGATGTGCGGGGTTCCGGCGCCGATCCGCTGATGTTCGTGGCCTCGACCGATTACGCGTTTTCCAAACGCACCGACATGTACTTCAATGTCGGCTATGTCCGTAACAAAGGTGGCTCACAGTTGGGCTTGAACGGCTTTAACGCCAGCAGTGGCGCGCCGGTCAATGTCGTGCCGGGCGACAACCAGACCGGTGTCGTGCTGGGTCTACGCCATAAGTTTTAAGCAAAGCCGCCTGAATACCTGTTGATCCGGCACACAAATAGGGGACGTTCTCGAGAGGGTTAGTCAGATGATGCATGACAAAATCGACTCGAGGACGCTGTCGGTCGACGCGTTGAACGAGCGGCGACGGCGAGCGGTGAGAATGCGGCTTCAAGGCGTGAGCGTGAACGAGGCGGCGGCGCAGTGCGAGCTGACGCGCGCGACGGTGAGTGCGGCATTCAAGGCGTATGAAGCGGGCGGCTGGAAGGCGGTGGACACTACGCGGCCGGGACGACCCCGCGGCATTGGACGCACGCTGACGGCCGAGCAGGAGAGTGAAGTGCTGCGCCTGATTCGCGACCGTACGCCCGATCAGATGAAGATGGGGTACCCGCTGTGGCAGCGCCAGGCGGTGGCAAAACTGATCCGCGATCGCTACGGCATCGAACTCGCTGCACGCACCCTAGGTCTTTACCACGAACGCTGGGGCTTCACGCCGCAGAGGCCGATCCAGAAGGCCTACGAGCCGCCAGCGGCAGTGAAGAAGTGGCTCGATGAGGAGTATCCGGTCATTTTAGCGAGCGCCAAGGCAGAAGGCGCCGAGATCCATTGGGGCGATGAGACCGGCTTGCGCAGCAACGACGTACGCATGCGCGGCCATGCTGCGCAAGGCCAGGCGGCGGTGGTACGGGCGAACAACGAGTGCCATGGCTTGTCGGTCATCTCCAGCGTTACCAACCAGGGAACGATGCGCTGGAAGATATTCGACGGCGCGCTCAATTCCGACATCCTGATCAAGTTCGTGAAACGGCTGGTCAAGGGTATTAAGCGCAAGGTCTACCTGATCCTGGACAATCTGCGCGTGCATCACAGCAAGCCCGTAAAGGCGTGGTTGGCCGAGCACAAGCACGAAATCGAAGTCTTCTACCGGCCAAGCTACAGACCCGAACTCAACCCCGGACGAGAGGGCCTTCGCCGACCTCAAGCCGGCCGTCACAACGCTGGCGCCGGCGCGCACCAAGCTGCAACTGGTCAAGGCGACGTCCATGTACCTGTGAAGGTGTCAACGACAGCCCGAGCGGACCAAAAGCGAGTTTCGAGCCCAAACCGCTTCGTGATGCCGCATGAGATTCTAGATACAATGCCGGATCAATAGGTTGAACGGTCCTTTTACCGAAGGACCACTAGCCACGGCGCCGCAACGCCGTGGCTATTTTTATGCGGCGACGCGCTGGAGGCCAACCGTCTAGCTCCGGGCGGCGTTTCGCTGGCGGGGAAACGTCAAAATGAAGCGCGTAGTGCCTTCCGACGATTCCGCCGAAATCTGGCCCCCGTGCGCAAACATGATGGCTTGCGTGATGGAGAGACCCAGTCCCACGCTTTCGGACTCCGCACGGGTCCTTGATTTGTCGGCACGGAAAAAGCGGTCGAATAGCGATGGCAGCAACTCGGGACTGATTTCCTCGCCCTCATTCTCGACTACGATCGACGTGCTGCCGCCCTGCTCGCGCGTCTCGACCCGGATCTCTTTGCCGGACGGCGTATAGCGTAGAGCGTTCGAGAGCAGATTGCTGAGCGCTCGGCGTAACATCAGACGGTCGCCGGTAATTTTCGCCTGCCCATCAAGCCGTAGATTGACGCCCTTGTCCTCTGCCAGCGCGTCGTAGAATTCGAACAGCGCCTGTACTTCATCAGCCACGTTGATCGCTTCCTCATTCGGCAGTGTGATGCCGTGCTCCATCTTGGCCAAGTACAGCATATCGGACACCATGCGCCCAAGCCGCTGCAATTCCTCGGCATTCGAGGCCAGGACCTCTCGATATTTGGCGGCATCTCGCGGCTGCGATAGCACGACATGCGTCTGCGTCATCAGGTTGGTGATGGGCGTGCGCAGCTCATGCGCCAAATCGGAGGAGAATTCCGAGAGCCGCCGAAAATCATCCTGCAGTCGCTCCAGCATCGCGTTTAACGTGATCGCCAGATCTGCCATCTCGACCGGCACGGCTTCGACCGGCATGCGCGCATCCAGTTTGTTCGCGGTGACGCCCTTGGCGCGTGAGGCCATCATGCGCAGGGGTGCGAGCCCGCGTCGCGCCGCCCACCAACCAAAGAGACCGCTGGCGAGCACCGCCAATGTGGTATAGAAGGCCAGCGAACGACGAAATGCATGCATGAAGTGCGCGTGGATTTCCGTGTCCATGCCGACCACGACGCGCAAAGGTGCAATGCGCGGGTCAGCCGCACCAACCTGCGCGCGCATGCCGCGATACTCCTGCTCGCCTTGCTGCCAGACGAAGGTATTGTCACGCGCCAATTCGCGCGGAATCGCCTCGAAAGCAATCGCAAAATCGAAGTCCTTGGTCGCATACAGCTTGTGGCCTTGTGCGGTCTGCACCTGCGCGACGAAGCCAGGATGGTGATCGACCATTTCCCGAAGCCGCTGGGGCAAGCGCTCGGCCGGCGTTTCCTGCGCGATCTTTTCGATCAGGCGAATATTGTCGCCGAGCACCACATAATCCTCGGTGGCGAAGTGGCGGTCCATCGCCAGCCAGATGAGAACGCCCAAGCCCAGCAGCACCACGGCAGAGCAGAGCGAAAACAGGATGGTCAGACGCATCGTCAGGGACAGGCGATGCGTCATGCCTGCTCCTCCGGCGCTTCCAGCACGTAGCCCATGCCGCGCACGGTCTGAATCAGCTTAATATCAAAGTCATCGTCGATCTTCGCCCGCAAGCGGCGAATGGCCACATCGATCACGTTGCTATCGCTGTCAAAGTTCATGTCCCAGACCTGGGAGGCAATCAACGAGCGTGGCAGCACCTCGCCGCGCCGGCGAGCGAGCAACTCCAGCAGCGCAAACTCCTTGCTGGTCAGCGTGATGCGGCGCCCGGCCCGCGACGCCCGGCGCCTGCCCAAATCCAGCACCAGATCGCCCACCTGAATGCGGTCCATCGCTAGCTGTACAGTACCGCGCCGCAATAGCGTACGTACGCGCGCCAGTAGTTCCGAGAACGCGAATGGCTTGACCAGATAGTCGTCAGCGCCCAACTCCAACCCCCTGACCCGATCGGCCACGCTGTCGCGGGCGGTCAGAAATAACACCGGAACCGGGTTGTCCGCGGCGCGGATCGTCTGCAAAATACGCCAGCCATCGAGATCGGGTAGCATGACGTCGAGGATAATCAGGTCGTACGCTTCGTTAAGCGCCAAGTGCTGTCCGTCCAGCCCGTTGGCGACCAAGTCGACCACGAATCCTGCCTCGGTCAGCCCCTGGCGCAGGTACTCGCCGGTCTTGGATTCATCTTCTACCACCAGCAGCTTCATCTTCGTGCCCTCCCCCTCGTCTTTCGGATTATGTGCCCGCCTGTTGGACCGGCTCTAATACGGGGTAGTCTACCGAGACGCTCTGTGGGTAACCCAGACCTTACCGGAATGTAATGTTTGGGTAAGTTGACGGTAGCCTCGCTGTCGTTACTCTCTTGCTGCCGCCTTCCGACGCGGCCATTCAAGCAAAAAGGACTATTTCATGCGACGTGATCGACCGTCTGGCCTTGTGCTGCCTAATCTGCCGCGCCGCCGTTTTGTACAGGGTCTGGCCGCCGGTGGCGTGATGGCGGGGCTGTCTGGCTTGGGCGGTGCGGCCTGGGCTCAGCCGTCAGGCCGACCGGCAGATGTCTTATCCGGCACAGCACCAGTGCTGCGCGGGACCGACTTCGACCTCGTGATCGGCGAGTCGGTGGTCAACTTCACCGGGACGCCACGCGTCGCGACCACCATCAATGGCATGTTGCCGGGGCCGACGCTGCGCTGGCGTCAAGGCGAAACGGTGACGATTCGGGTCACGAACCGGTTGCGCGAGCACACGTCGATTCATTGGCACGGGATCATTCTGCCGTTCGAGATGGACGGCGTGCCGGGGATCAGCTTTGCGGGCATTGCGCCGGGCGAGACCTTCACCTACCGCTTCAAGGTCGACCAGATTGGTAGCTATTGGTATCACTCGCATTCGGGCTTCCAGGAGATGACCGGCGTGTATGGCGGCATTGTCATCGATCCAGCCACCGGCGTGGATGGCGTGCGAGCCGATCGCGATTATACCGTGCTGCTCTCGGATTGGACCGACGAAGATCCGATGCGCGTGCTCTCGAAACTGAAGGTTCAGAGCGACTACTACAACTATAACCAGCCGACGGTTATCGATTTTTTCCGCGACGTCTCCAGTGAAGGGATGAAGAGCGCGCTCGCTAAGCGCAAGATGTGGAACGAGATGCGGATGAGCCCGACCGATCTGGCGGATCTCTCGGGCGCCACGCTGACTTACTTGATGAACGGCGTCACACCGGCCGGCAACTGGACCGGCGTGTTTAAGCCGGGCGAGAAGGTTCGTCTGCGGTTTATCAACGGCGCAGGCAACACGTTCTACGATGTGCGCATTCCCGGCCTCAAGCTTAAGGTCATCCAAGTCGATGGACAGAACATCGAACCGGTAACCGTCGATGAGTTCCGCTTCGGCCCGGGCGAGACCTGTGACGTGCTGGTCGAGCCGCGCGACGAGGCCTATACCATTTTCTCGCAGTCGATGGATCGCACCGGCTATGCCCGCGGCACCCTGGCAACTCGAGCCGGGCTGGCGGCACCGGTGCCCGCCGTGGATAAGCCGCAGTGGCTCACCATGGCCGACATGATGGGCAGTATGGGAGGCATGGGCGGCATGGATCACAGCGCCATGGGCGGAATGAGCCATGGCGGCATGGCCATGCAAGGCATGGACCACGGCTCGATGGGCATGCAAGGCATGAACCATGGCGCTATGGCCATGGATCACAGCCAGCATGCCATGGGTAGCATGTCGGGGGGCATGGCGACCGATGCGTCGCTGAAGGTGCCCAGCACCAAGGCGCGCCACGCCAAGACCGAGTATGGCGCCACCACCGATATGCGCGTTGACATGGCGCGCACCAACTTGGACGACCCGGGCATCGGTTTGCGCGACACCGGGCGCCGCGTCCTGACACTGGCCGATCAGCACACCATTGGCGGTCCGTTGGACAAACGCGGTCCCGGGCGCGAAGTGGAACTGCACTTGACCGGTAATATGGAGCGTTACTCGTGGTCCATCGACGGGGTGGAGTTCGGAAATTCGACGCCGGTGCACTTTAAGTATGGCGAGCGGCTGCGCGTCATTTTGCACAACGACACCATGATGACGCACCCAATGCACATGCATGGCATGTGGAGCGAACTCGAATCGCCGGATGGCGCCTTCCTCGCGCGTCGACACACGATCGCGGTGCAACCGGCGCAACGCATCAGCTTCCTCGTCACCGCCGACGCCTTGGGCCGGTGGGCCTGGCATTGCCACCTGATGTTGCACATGGACGCCGGGATGTTCCGCGAAGTGGTGGTGGCCTGACCCTAACCGATATGCACATGGAAAAACCAACAAGAACAGTACTTGCCGCCGTGCTTGCTTCCGCTGGCATGAGCGCAGCTTGGGCCCAGCACGCCCACACCGAAGCGGTTCCAACGCAAACTTCGTCGCCCGCCGTCGCGGAAAAGGCGAAGTCCATTCCGAAAGCAAAGTCTTCGGGCAAGGTTGGCGGCACCGCTGCCACCGACGGCCAGATGCAAGGCATGGACTCGATGCAGGGCATGGACCACAGCCAGATGCAAGGCATGGACTCGATGCAGGGCATGGACCACAGCCAGATGCAAGGCATGGACTCGATGCAGGGCATGGACCACAGCCAGATGCAGGGCATGGACTCGATGCAGGGCATGGACCACAGCCAGATGCAGGGCATGGGTTCGATGCAGGGCATGGACCACAGCCAGATGCAGGGCATGGGTTCGATGCAGGGCATGGACCACAGCCAGATGCAGGGCATGGGTTCGATGCAGGGCATGGACCACAGCCAGATGCAAGGCACGGGTTCGATGCAAGGCATGGATCATGGCGACATGCAGATGCAAGGGGGGAGCGCGCCCGCGGATGCGCGCGACCCGCACGGTTACTCAGGGGGCTATCAGCTCGGCGTGGGTCAATACGCCATTGGTCCGCACCGTTCGCTGCACATGGCAGACGAACACCTATTTGCCTCGGTACTCGTTGACCGGCTGGAATGGGTCAAGGGAAATGAGAGCAATGCCGCTGCCTATGAGGCGCAAGCGTGGATTGGCAGCAGCTTTAACCGCCTCGTGATCAAGGCCGAAGGCGAATCCGAGAGGCGCAAGATCCACGAGGCGCGGACCGAATTGCTGTGGGGTCATGCCATTGCCACCTATTGGGACACGCAGCTGGGTATCCGCAACGATGCCGGCTATGGCCGGCCAACCCGAAACTGGCTGGCCTTCGGTATCCAGGGCCTGGCGCCATACTGGTTCGAGGTCGACGCTACTGGCTATATCGGCACCGAAGGTCGCACTGCGCTGCGCCTGTCAGCCGAGTATGAATTGCTAATTACCCAGCGCCTGATCCTGCAACCCCGAATCGAGGCCAATCTTTATGGCAAGAACGATCCCGAGGTCGGCGTGGGCAGCGGGCTTTCCAGCGGTGCCGTGGGTCTGCGCCTGCGCTATGAGTTCAGCCGTCAGTTCGCTCCCTATATCGGCATTGAACGGTACCAAACCTTTGGCAATACCGCCGACATGGTTCGCACCGCCGGCGGCCGAAGTGGCGAAACCCGTTTTGTAGCGGGTGTTCGCATGTGGTTCTAACCACGTATTTCAATCCACACTCATATTTGGAGTTCACCATGCAAGCGCCCCGCTTCACCATTCGTGCCGCTCTGGCAGCCGCCGCTGTGCTGGCTAGTACTGCAGCCTTCGCCCATCCAAAGCTGGTATCGTCCATGCCCGCCGACAAGGCCGAGGTGGCGGCGCCGCAGAAGATCGAGCTGAAGTTTTCAGAGAACCTCGCGACCCAATTCTCCGGGGCCAGCCTCGTCATGACCAGCATGCCCGGCATGGCCAACCATGCGCCGATGAAAATTGCCGCCAAGGTTGCCGGCAGCGACGACCCCAAGACCATGGTGATCACCCCGGCCCAGACGCTGGCGCCTGGCAGCTACCGCGTCGATTGGCGTGCAGTGTCGTCCGACACGCACCCGATTAATGGCAACATCGCGTTCACCGTGAAGTGATCCGCCGATGGACTGGGCAACTGTTGCAGTGCGTTTCGCACTCTATTTCGACCTGACTGCACTGTTTGGTCTGCCGCTGTTTGGCTTGTACGCACTGCGCCGTGAGGAAATGGCGTCGCCAACGGGTGCGCGCTTTTTGACGCTTGGCGCGGCGGTCGCGGCCCTGGGCATCGTCCTGTCGCTGGCCAATATCACCATCATGGCCAAGGGCATGACCGGTGCCGCATCCTACGCCGAACTGCAAGGCCATGTCTTCGAAATGATTGTGACAGGCACCGCGTTTGGCGCGGCCTGGGTCGTGCGACTCGTTGCCCTGGTCCTCTGCGTGCTGGTCGCGTTGTTTGTCCGCAAACGGCCAGAACTTCAATTCTGGGTTCTGGCTGCAGCGGGCGGCGTCGCGCTGTCCACGCTTGCCTGGGGCGGCCATGGCGCCATGGATGATGGCATTCGACGCTACATTCACCTTGCCTCGGATATCGCGCATCTAATGGCCGCCGGCGCATGGGTCGGCGCTCTGCTCGCGTTCGTGTTGTTGTCGCATCCCTCTGCCACACCTGCCAAGGTTGCCCTACTGAGCCGCACCTCAAACGGCTTCGCTCAGGTGGGTATGATCGTTGTCGCAACCTTGGTCATTACCGGCGCAGTGAACTATTGGTTGATTGTCGGTCCGGTCTTGCCAGAACTGTCGCTGAACTCATACGGTGGACTGCTGGCGTCCAAGCTGGCGCTGTTCGGTACCATGCTCGCCCTTGCCGCGGCTAACCGTTTTCATCTGAGCCCGCGCCTGGAGCATGCCCTACGGACGGGCGACCATGCCGTCGCCGTTCGTACCTTGCGGCGCAGCCTGATGTTCGAGACCAGTGCGGCAACGCTCATTCTAGCTCTTGTCGCCTCGCTCGGCATCCTATCCCCCGCGGGCATGTAGCCACGTTTTCACGAACCGCGCAGCAAGGCTGCGCTTGTCTTGCTCTCAAACAACCGCCAAGGAGATGCCATGAAGACGCTCAAGTCGTTGCTGCTGGTGTTGGGGCTGTCGCCGATGCTGGTGTGGGCTGCCGGCAGCATGGAGGGCCATGCGAGCCCAGCTAGCGCCAGTAAGTCCGCTGCCGGTCAGCCGGGCAAGCCGGCCAAGGTCTCACGCACGGTTAACGTGACCATGAGCGACACGATGCGGTTCGCGCCCGACTCGATTCAGGTCAAGCGCGGTGAAACCGTGCGTTTTGTCGTGCGGAATGTCGGCAAAGTGGAGCACGAAATGGTGATCGGTACCGCCGCTGAGTTGAAAGAGCACGCGCAGATGATGCGCAGCATGCCTGATGCTAAGCACTCTATCCCGAACCAGATTATGCTCGCACCTGGCAAACAAGGCACACTGGTGTGGCAGTTCGACGGTCCTGGGACCGTCGACTTCGCTTGTCTGGTGCCGGGCCATTTCGAAGCCGGCATGGTCGGCAAGGTGGCCGTCAAGTAAAAAGCGCGACGACGGGTGCGTCCGGCGGCGAACAAAACGGCGCACCGATGCTGAGGGTTCGACAGCGTAGGTTGGGTCATGGTGCCGCCGTGGCGGACCCGTTTTCTTGCGCGTGATCCTCCCCACTTGGAAGCGTTGACTTGTGGGGCATGACGTGGACCACATTGTTACCTGTCCAGAATGTAACGTTTGGGCAACGTTATCGTTGGAATGCCCTGATTAGACTAGATCGTGCGGCAACTCGCGTTTGGGTGCCGGTAGCCTTGCCAGTTGCCCACAGATCAGCGCAGCACCAAGCTGCGTGCGTCCTTGGCGCGGGTGGAAGTCGGGTTGTCGCAAAGGCGGGTCCGTTAGACCTTGCCGCACATCGACAGGGAGTCTCATTATGACTACCACGCAGGCTTTACGGATCGCACTGGCACTCTCTGCCTTCGGCATGGCGTCGGCGTGTGCGCCTTTGCCACCTGCTAGGGCCGATTTGTATGGTACCGTCGCTGCCGTCGAGACGGCGACTCGGTCGATCACGCTGCGGCCAGGTGCGCGATACGTTAATGTCACCTCTGGAGAAACCGTTGCTTTCCGGGGCGCCAACCGCACGGTGGCTTGGACCTTTATGACCACAAGTAGTGGACGATCGGCAGTTGCGCTGAACTTCCTTTTGCCGGATCTGCCGGAAGCCAAAGGCATCACGGCCATCATCGCGCCAAGCCCGCTCTATCGGGGCAGCTCATGACGTATTGGTTGCTTACTGGACGCTGTGCCAGACGACCACTTCGACAGCCCTCCCCCACGCCGCATCCGGACCAGTAGGCGGTGGAACGTCCGCCTTGGTCCGCTGACTTGGCGCTTGCAGACCCGAGGGGCACCGCCGGGTCTAGCCATATCGCGGCATACTGCGCAACGCGCAACGCATAGCCTTCAGTGCGCAAGTGCGTTTGCAGACCAGCCTAATGCAATTTAGCGAGAGCATGCAAAAAGTCACTGCCCCGCGGCGTGATGTGCAGACGATCGCCGTAAGCCAATTTTTCCAGATGCACCAGCTGCCGCTCAATCAATGCCTCGATCGACGCGTGATCGAGGTCGGCGAGATTGGGGGCTGCGTCGTCGATCAGCATAAGGGTGGCCACTTCATGTGGTGTCAGCATCGTAGTCTCCAGGACCCCTAGAAGTGAATCGGCGGATGGTTCCGCTCTCGTGGCGACGCGTTTCAGCATTCATTCAATGACCGCCGTGCAGACACGTCAAGGTAAATCACCGGCGCTGGGTCTACCATATGGCAATGCTCGACTTTCCATAACGGCTATGAGACTCGTCTTTCACCGGCGAGGCCATCCAGACCAGCCCCTGCATGGCATGCGCTACTACTCGATCATTGGGGCGGCGCTGGTCGTGCTTGGGCTTTTGTATCTCTTCTGGACGACGTAAGGGGATTAGTGCGGCGCAGCGTTCGCCGATCTTCGCCCACGACGAGTCATCGGCGTAGCGGCACGCGTGTTCGAGCCGTTTCGACGGCGCGCGACCGCTGCTCGCATACAGCTGTGTGCCACGCGCGAGCGGGCAGGCAGGCAAGAGACAGAAATTACCAGGCGCGATCCAAGCGCCTGAATACCAGCAAGCCGGCCGCTCAACGCGACATGTTCGTCAGCTGTGGCGTACACACCGCGACAGCTCGTGCAGGGTCACTGCAGCAGCCCAGGCTAGGCTCGAAACGGACGTAGGCGCCATCGCTGACCGGAGCGCCTGCTTGCGGTGTTTGCTTGGGTCGCTACTTCGGGCTCGCATACTGCGCGGTCGCTTCGCGCTGCGCTACTGCCATTTTCTCAGGCCAAGTGCTCTTGATGTACGCGAGCACGGCAATGATGTCGTCATCCGACATCGACTGGCCGAAGGCTGGCATGTCACTGACATAGCCTCTCGGCGCGGTCACGCCGGCAACGAGCCCGTTCTTGGTGATGGCAAACAGCACCGCGTCCGCATGGTGCCAGGTATGACCCGATGCATCATGCGGGGGCGCCGGCATCCGGCCATTTGCGAGCCGCTCGCGCCAGTTAGGCTGGCCTTCGAGCTTGACGCCATGGCACGACGCGCAGGCCTGTGCGTACAGCTGCCTGCCGCGACCGAGCTGCGCGGCATCCGTGGCATCGATGCGCAGTTGGCGCCCTTCCCTGAGCGTCTGCGGTCCACCGGAGGGTGGCTCCAGATAGCGTTTCGCCTTGAGCGCGACCCCGGTGGCCGCCGCGGCGGCCACCACCAACACGCAGGCCACGATCCAGCGCGACTGAGTTGACTCTTCCATGTCCTTTGTCTGGCAGTTCTGAAGTTCTGGCAACGCTTACCCGCGCAGCCCCGCTGCAGTCCTAGTCTTTCGAGAATGGCTTGCCGCTAAAATCCACTGTCACAAGCTTTCCGTCCATCTGCCCCATGCCTGGCGAGTTTGCCGGCATGCCGGGCACTGCGACCCCTTTCAAGGTCGGCTTCGCAGCGAGCTTGCGCACCGCTGCTGCCGGCACGTGCCCCTCCACCACCTGCGCGCTGCCATCGATCACCGCGGTATGGCAGGAGCCGAACTGGGTCGGGACGCCGAGCCTGGCTTTGACCGCCGTCATGTCGGACGAATCAATGACCTTGGTCTGGATGCCGGCCTGGTTCACGTGTTTGACCCATTCTGCACAGCAGCCACAACTGGGATCCTTGTACACCGTTAGCGTCGGCGAGGCCGCTTGCGCGCCGGTGGCGGCCGCGAGCAATGCGGCAGTGGCCAAGAAATACTTCATGGATTCTCCGAAAAACATCATGTCAATAGACAAGTCAGCACCGGTCGAGTGCCTCATCGCCAGCTTAAATCTCTGCCTGCCGCAGGCGTAGCGCATTGGAGATCACCGAGGCCGAGCTCAGGCTCATTGCCAACGCGGCAATCATAGGCGAAAGCAGCAAACCGGTGAACGGGTACAGCACCCCTGCCGCTAACGGTACCCCGAGCGCGTTATAGATAAACGCGAAGCCAAGGTTTTGTTTCATGTTGCGAATGGTTGCCTCGGATAGCTCGCGTGCGCGCGCAATGCCACGCAGGTCGCCTTTGACCAACGTCACCTGCGCACTGTTCATCGCCACATCGGTGCCGGTGCCCATGGCGATGCCCACATCCGACTTGGCCAGCGCCGGGGCATCATTGATGCCGTCACCGGCCATGGCGACCACCGCTCCGCTTTGCTGCAGTTGGCTCACCAGTTGAAGCTTGTCCGCGGGCTTCACTTCGCCGTGGAACTCCGCAATGTCCAGCCTTGCGGCCACCGCCTTTGCCGTGGCCACGCCGTCGCCGGTGGCCATGACCACGCGGATGCCCTCGGCCTTCAGGGCCGCCAGCGCTTCGGGCGTTGAGCCTTTGACGGGATCCGACACCGCCAGCAGGCCGGCCAGACGGCCCTCGACGCCAAGATACATAACGCTCGCGCCTTGTGCGCGCAGCGTATCGGCTTGGGCGCGCAGCGCCTCGGTGTCGATGCCGTCGGCTTGCATCAGCGCCGTGTTCCCAATGGCGAGTGTCTTCCCACCGACCGTACCGCGCACACCGATGCCCGTGCTCGATTCAAAGTCCTGTGGCTTCTCCAGCGCCAAGCCACGAATGCGGGCCGCCTCCACCAGCGCCGCGGCCAGCGGATGTTCGCTGCCCTGGTCCAGGCTCGCCGCCAGCCGCAGGACCTCGTCGTCGGCATAGCCATTGGCGCCAATTGCACGCTCGAAGGCTGGCCGCCCCTCGGTCAGCGTACCGGTCTTGTCGACGATCAGGGTGTCGACCTTGCGCAGGTTCTCGATCGCGGCGGCATCGCGGAACAGCACGCCATTGGTGGCGCCCTTGCCGCTGGCAACCATGATCGACATCGGCGTGGCCAGCCCCAATGCACAGGGACAGGCGATAATCAAGACCGCAACTGCATTGATCAGACCGAACACCCAACTCGGCTGTGGACCGAACAGGCCCCAGGCAAAGAACGTCACCACGGCGACGCCGATGACGCCGAGCACGAACACGCCCGCGACCTTATCGGCCATGCGTTGCATCGGCGCCTTTGAGCGCTGCGCCTGCGCCACCATCTGCACGATCTGGGAGAGCACCGTTTGTGCGCCAACCTTCTCCGACCGGATGATCAGGCTGCCTGAGGTATTCATGGTGGCGCCAATAACGCGGTCGCCTTCGCGCTTGGTGACCGGCATCGGTTCACCGGTGATCATCGATTCGTCCACCGAACTGCTGCCTTCGGTCACGATGCCGTCGACGGGCACCTTTTCCCCGGGCCTGACGCGCAATAAATCGCCGACATGCACATGAGTGAGAGGCACATCCTCCTCGGCGCCATCGCGCCCGATGCGGCGCGCCGTCTTGGGCGCGAGCCCGAGCAACGATTTGATCGCCGCGGAGGTTTGCGATCGCGCCTTGAGTTCAAGCAGCTGGCCGAGCAGCGTCAACGAGATGATGACGGCCGCGGCCTCAAAGTACACGCCGATGCGGCCGTGGGCGGCAAAGGTCTGCGGGAACGCATCCGGTGCCACGGTTGCGACCACGCTATAGGCATAGGCCGCACCCGTGCCCAGACCGATCAGCGTCCACATATTGGGGCTGCGATGCAGAAACGACTGGATGCACCGCACGAAAAAGGGCCAACCCGCCCACAGCACCACCGGCGTCGACAGGACCAGTTCGACCCAGCTCTGCGTCGCCGCCTCCATCCACCCAAATCGATGCCCGAGCATGGCCAACACCGTGGTCACCACCGTCAACGGCAGCGTCCACCAAAAACGGTGCCGAAAATCCACCAGCTCCGGATTCTCGGTCTCGTCCAGGTCCGGCAACAGCGGCTCCAGCGCCATGCCGCATTTCGGACAGTTGCCGGGATGATCCTGCCGGATCTCGGGGTGCATCGGACAGGTGTAGATCGTGCCGGGAGGCCCCGATTCCGCATCGGGGGCGGCTGAAGGGGCCGCGGTAGGAGCCGCCGGAGCCGCGGCGTGCTTGGCCGGGTCCGCCTCGAACTTGCGCTGACACGATGCGCTGCAAAAATAATAAGGGTTGCCAGCGTGTTGGGTCTGGAATGCCGAGTCAGCCGACACCACCATGCCACAGACCGGATCTTTGGCCGTGCCGACACTTGACACAGGGCTCTCGTGCGGCGCACCGTGGCCATGGGAATGGTGCTGGTCAGCATGCGCGCCATGACCGGGGCTTGTTGCGTTGTCATGGTGGCCCGCTTTCGGTGGGTGGCGCTGGCTGCTGGGTTCATTCATGGAAGGCCTCCTGTTAGTCGTGGCGCTGTCCGTCCACTGGATCGCCGCCCTCTTTCGAAGGCGCGCTGCGCCCGTGGCCGCCATGGAATAGATGCATCAACGGGCACAATAACACTAGCGCAAACGGCAACCAGGAAGCAACCGCACTCCAACGCGGCATCCCGAGCGCGATGGCGGCGATCATTGCCACGGCAGCAAGGACGATCCCCCAACGCAGCGACCAGCGAAACCGACGGACTTGGCCGGCGTTGGTGCCGTGATGCGTCGATGGGGAATGACATGCTTTCATGACAGACTCTTTACTTGACCATGACGGGAAGCTGACCGGCAGTCAATCGCCGCGCCCAGCTTTCTTGTGATAACGGTAGAGCTTCCGATAATGGGAAGGTCAAGCCGGTTCGCGTCAACATTGCGCCAGGTCAAAAGGCCTCACGGTGATACACTGCCCGGCAAAAATGCACACCATGACCGACACCATCCGCATCCTCATTGAGCGCTGGAAGACCGATCCCGCCGGCGCCTATCAAACCTGGTTTCTTTGGCCGGAGCGGCTGAAGAATTTCCGCTCGATTCGGCGTGGCATCGGCGCGGTGGTCGACGAGATCCAGGCCGGTACATTCGGCAACGCGTATCGGGGGTCATCGCTCGAGACCGTGGTGTCTTCAATCGCAGAGCAACGGCAGATTTTCAAAGGCGCGGATCACGCCTTTCTGTGGAAGCCAAAACTGCGCATTCCAGACATCTATGAGCATGCCGACAATCAGCGTGCTTTTGCCAGACTGCTCCATACCTGCAACTGCTGTGACACCGAATCCGAAGTCCTTGATGCGATTCGCCAGCTGAGCAGCCTCGGCATCAAGGGTCTCGGGCCGGCGGCGGCCAACCTGCTGTATTTCATTCATCCCACGCTGGTGATGCCATTCAATACCGCGATTGTCAATGGCTATAACGCCCTGACCGGATCGGCGGTCAAGCTTGGCAAATGGGATCACTATCTGGCGATGCGCGAGGGGGTGCTCGCCCTGAATCAGCGTTATCGGGATTTGCTCTCCAATGACCTTGGCGCGATCGCGGGCCTGCTGTTTGACATCGGCATGCAGCGCTATCCGCTGCCACCGCGGCAAGCGCAGGCCCACGATGTGGCCGTCTGGCAGCAGGAACTGGCCAAGGTGCGCGAGCAGGCTGCCGCGCTTGCCAGGCAGATTCAGCTGGGGCAGGCCGAAGACGCCACCCATACCGAAGTGCAGGGATGGCTGCGCGATCTCGGCAAGTCGCTCGGCTTTGCCGTTTGGATTGCCACGAACGACCGAAGTCGGCTGTACAACGGCGAGCCCTTGAGCCAGGGCTGTCTCTCAACGTTGCCGCCGGCGCTGCTGGTGGCGGGAGGCGATACCGTTCCATGGATTGACACCGTCTGGCTAAATGCCACCACCCTTGAGGTCGAAGCCGCCTTTGAAGTCGAACATACCACCTCGATCTATTCCGGTATCGTGCGCTTGCTGGATCTGGCCCTCGGCTCCGACCCGTCCGCCCGCAAGCATCTGTTCCTGGTCGCGCCGGATGATCGCGAAGACGACGTGCGCGCGCAATTGAGCCGCCCGGCTTTTAGCCGCGTCTCGGCACTCAATATCCGCTATGTCCCCTATTCCAGCCTGCGCGAGCATCGCGAAAGCATTGCGCGCTTTGGCAGTGGCTTAAAGCCGATCGAGGCCATCGCGAGACAGTTGTGAGTCCGGTCCTGGCGGTGGTCGGCGACGGCGCGAGCAAGCTTTCGGGCCCTGGTGCGGCGCGGCGCTGCCTAGCCGCACGTCGGCCCGCAGCCCCCACGCGAGTAGCAAGCTGACCGCCCACGCCACCCAGAGGGTTGCGAGCGTGTGCGACAGGAAGTGCGCGCCCTGCGCCATGCGCGCCGCGCCAAGCGTGCCGCCCAGCAGCAGTCCGCCAGCCAGCCCAACCCACGCCCAGCGACGGCCGGCAGGACGCAATGCGATCCCCCAGACGACCCAGAGAAAGCCGGTGGCCGCATGACCGGCAGGAAAGCATTGTCCCGGCTTGACGTCTGCCGGCAGCGGATCCAGCAACCGCATATAGGGCAAGCTGCCGCCGAATTGAGCCATGTCCCAGGGACAGTGGCGTCCCGTCATGAGCTTCAGGAGCGTGACGCTCAACGGGATCACCACCATGCCCGCACCGGCAAGCAACGCATTGCGACGCGGCAGCCAAGGCAGACGCCCCCGCCAGCCCAGCCAGCAGACACCCATGGCCGCGGCTACGGCGACGTAAGTGAGCCACTTCGCGCCCTTGTGGAGCACCGCTTCAAATAGCCAGTGCTGGCGCAACGGGAAGACCGTCCGACCGACATCGTAGAAACGGCCCTCGAGCCAGAGGTCGAGTTCGGTGCGCTGGAACACGTAGGCCAGCACCAGCGCGGCCGATGCCAGCATCCACCATTGCTGGCGCAGCCAACGCTGACTGGCGGGCGTCTGAACCAACGGCATTTCTCTCATGGGGGCATTATCCGTTGCGGCAGCGTGCCGACAAATCCATGGTGGCATCCCGGGTCTGGGTGCGGATATCCAGCAGGCCCAAGACCGTGGAGAATAAGTGGTCATGCGTGGCGGGTTCGCGCGCACGCGCCCGCAGGCAGGAGACATCGAGCCGCATGCGCTGGGCGAATGAGGCGGAGAACCACATCACCATCGGTACCTCGGTCTGCTCCCGCGGAGCAATCGCGTAAGGCATGCCATGCAAGAACAGTCCGCGCTCTCCCAGCGACTCGCCATGGTCTGATACATAGATCATGGCCGTGTCATAGCGCGCCTCGAGTTGTTCGAGCCAGTCGATGGTGCGTGCGAGCACATGATCGGTGTACAGCAATGCATTGTCGTACGCGTTGCGAATTTGCTCTGGGGTACAGCGCGAGAGATCATCGGTGTCGCAAGTCGGACCGAACTGCGCGAATCGGGCCGGATACCGCCGGTAGTACGCGGGACCATGATTGCCAAGTTGGTGCAGGACCACGACCAAGCTGCCAGGTAGCTGGTGCCGCAATGCTTCCGCCCCGGCTAACAACACTTCATCCAGGCAGCGGTCGCGATCGCATAATGCCGACATAGCCTGAGGATCCGGCTGCCACGTGGGCACACCTGTACAGACGCCTTTGCATCCTGATTGATTGTCTGCCCACCCCACCTTCATTCCCGCTCGTCCGATGACGTGTAGCAAAGACTCGCTGGCCTTGATCGCATCTTCGTCGTAATTGCGCCGTCCCTGGGGCGAGAACATACAGGGCAACGAGACCTCGGTATTGGTGCCGCAACTGGTGACTTGAGCGAAATTGATCACAGCGCGCTGCGACAGGTTCGGCGTCGTGTCATGGGGCGACCTGCCACTGAGCCCCCAGTCCGCCGCTCGTGCGGTTTCTCCCACGACCACGACGAAGAGCAGGGGCTTGTTGTGCTCGCTCCAGCTAGCGCCGAGCCGGGCGTCGGTGCCAACCGGCCGGCGCGGCCGGTTCGCGGTACTGGCATCGCGTGCCAGCGCCCCGGTGAAGGCGTACACCACATTGACCGGCGCGAGCAGATAGCGGATCTCTTTATGATTGCGCATCTGGGCTGCGAAGTCCTTAAACACCAAGGACAGCGTCCCCACGCCGGCAACAATCGCCACCAAAATCGCGACCACGCGCAGGCCGACGCTTCGTGTCAGTGAGCGCTGGCGCAGCGTCACCCAGGGCAACAACAACAATGGTGGTAGTGCCAAGAGCGCGATGCTGCACATCATACGCAGCGTTAGCAACTCGCGAGCTTCCGCCACGTCGGTGCGCAGCACATTGCGGGCCATGCTGGGGTCAAGGTAGATGCCGTATTGACCCATGAAATAGCTGGCACCGGCGGCCACTACGACCAAAATTGTCAGCAACGGTTTGGCCGTCCAGCGGTTTATGAACGGCGCCAGCAGCACAAAATGCGCCGTGACCAGCGCGGTGCCCACTGCCACGCCGTAGCCCAGATCACGGAGCCCGCTCAACGTCCGTTCGGCGAATAGCGCCCGCCAGAACGGACCGTTCAGGACGAGAACAAAGTATAGGCAGAAGCCGAGTAGCAAGGTCTCGACGCCGACCTCCAGACGCCAGGGGCGACCCACCTTTGCGCGCGCGCCGCTTGGTGGTGTGTCGGGCGAAGCCGGGTCACGGCGCGACCGGTTTAGATTCGGTTCCATCATTGGCGCATGGCGCGAAAGGCGGGACATTACCAGCCCCAGGCGTTGCAGTACGCAACGCTGTGTTGAGCCAGTGGTGGACAAAAAGAATCGCGCCGAAGGCGCGATGATGACTCGCTGGGCTGGGTGCGGTCCGACCGCTGCAGCCTATGCCGTCTGCCTAGATCAGGGCCTGGTCCGACCCGAGCCGGCGCATCGGCAAGGCTGAATCTCGGCGCGTGCGCAAGCACGATAACGGGTATCGGGACAGTTTCCCCGATACCCGCCCCGCGTCAACGCACCGGCCCACCGAGCGGCCCATCGCCCCGGCGAGTCGGCGCGTTGCCGAGATTTAGGCGCCGTCGCTGAACGTGTCGCGAGGGCCTACGGCGTGGCTACCGTCTGTGAACGGGTCCCGCGTGCCCATGGCGTGACTGCCATCGGTGAACGGATCGCGCGTGCCCATGGCGTGCCCGCCGTCGGTAAAGGGGTCTCGCGGCGAATTGACGCCAGCATTCGCGATGCCCGCGACGCCACCAAGGGTTGCCACGGTCAATGCCACCAAGGCAGTCTTCTTCAATGTACGCATTCTATTTCTCCTTGTTTCGATAGTGGCTCAGTGAGCCTGCACTTGCAGTGTAGAAAGATGTACCCCACCAGGGCCTGACGACAAAATTACAAATGTGTCATGTTTTCACTCCTGGCAAACCGGCCTTTCTTAGCCACCGGTATAGAGCTTGCTGCGCTCGATATAGACGCGCACGCCTTGGGCGTTGGGCATCGCTGGGAACAGGACGCCAAGATCCACGGATTTTCCTTGAACAAGCTCGGCGAATGTCCAGGTGGCTTCCTGCGCGCCGCTGCGAAAAGTAACGGTGTCGCCGGAGGCCACATTGACAGACTTCAGGCCGGGAGCGAGCGTCACCGCGCGTGCAGCCGTGTTCGCTGGCGCCAGGCTACCGAAGAGCGTCGCCTGCGGCCCCAATGGAGTAGCAGCCTGCGCTATAGCCATCGCGCTGGGCACTGTGAGCGGTGCCGATGAGCTGGCTTGGTCGGCGGCTTGCCGCCGCACGTGCTCCGCCCAGTTGTCGCCCGCATTGGTTCTGGTCTGGTCCGCACTCCACGCCGGTGAACTGGATAGGACGGAGAGGGCCGCCAGCGCCAATGCAGTCAAAGCGGTCAAAGCGGTCTTCTTGGTGTTCATGATGCGCTCCATAACGTTTCGAGGCATAACCTCTTAGGTGTCATGGTAGGCGGCTGGGACTCACGACGACGTTACTCGCGAATTACATCCCCGTAAGCTTTCCCGCATCCATCTGCGTTGCAGAAATGGGTACGTCGTCGCGGTTAACGACCTGGATTGTCAGTCGCGAGGGCCGCGCCTGCGACGCTTGCCCTGACGGCAGCGCGAGCCAAGGCATTCCGGAAGAAGGTCCGCTCTTGCGCACAGACGAGCCTGGCGAGCGCTTGAGACGCGGCCCGCGGCGTCCTCGTCGTTGACGCTAAACGCCGCGATGGGCCCATGCGTGACTGCGCTCTCTACAAAGAACATCCCTTCTTCCTGGCCACCAGCAACAGCGAGCCGCCTGCCGGGAAACGCAAGCCGGCCCGTATTAGGTTGTGCTCGAGGGTGCAAACACACCCGAGCGTGCCGTTCATGGCCGCCCCAATGCGAAACCCGTCGTCCATGGCATCGCCGGGCGGCTTGGCGCGCTGCCACAACCGGGAGATGGCCATCGCAGGCAGCAGCAGCGTCATGAAGGAGGTGACGTCCACGATTTCGAATCCGGCCGCCTCCACTTTCTTCACCAGTTCTTGGCGGGTATAGCGCCGCTTGTGCTTGGCCGCATCGTCCATATGGCTCCACAGCGACGGATGCTGGGGCACTGTCAATACGATTCCCCCATCATTCCTGCAGGCACGGTACATCTCCGCTAGCACTTGGGCGTCGTCGTCGACGTGTTCGATGACGTCAAACGCCCCGAGGACATCGAAGGCGTCGCTGTAGGGAATTGCGCGGGCATCCATCTGCAACAACTGAGCTTTGCATTTGCGCTGCCCCTTCATCAGTGCGCGCAACGAGGCCTCGCCGCCGACCAGGCGTGCACGCGGGAAGCGGGCCTGGACTGCGCGCAGGTTCTCCGCGGTCCCGCAACCGACGTCCATGAACGAGCGCAAGGCCGGAAAGTAGCGCTGCAGTGCGTCCAGGATCAGTTTGCGGCGATAGACGAACCAGAAGTGCGTCGCTTCGAGCTTCTCATACTCGACAAAGAGCGGTTCGTGAAACCCATCATGGTCGACCATCATGGCAGGTGCCAGGCAGAGCACGCCGGCGAGAACACGGGGCTGCCAACCGCACGCGGTGCACGCCCACACGTCAATTTTGAGCGGGGCCTTACATTGATTACAGATGCGCATCGCTGTCTCCAATATCGTGCTGCGCGCGCGACCGCCAGGCGACATCGCACGCCGCACCATAATTGCCCTGCCTTGCTCTCGCACAGGGACGAGCGCAGGCAGGTTTGTTTCGTCTTCGGTCAGGCCGAAGGACGACATCTACGAAGGTGGAGGTAGCCAGCCCAGGAGTTGCGTGGGCGGCGTCAGAGATGGCGGGAAGGCGGGCGCAGCAACGTCTCAGGCGTTGTGCTGGCAAATATCCACAGAAGAGACGCAGGTAGTGCGCCGTTCATGGGCAACGCTTGGGTCCCCAAGAAGGCAAAGATGGCAAGTGGCGAGGCGGCCGAGCAGGCAGAACACGCCTGACAACCGCGCGCCTTGCCGCGCGCTTTGCTTGCTGGACAGTGATGCGACCTCGGATCGCAGTGTGCGTCGGCCTCGTCGGCGCTCGCCTCGTCAGCGACGTCGATGGTGGCAAGGGTGGCAAAGAGACCGGCGCCCTGCCGCAGCTCGGTCAGCTCGCCGCACGAAAGAGTAGCCGCTGCGCCGACGTTCTGCATCGGCAATGCAAATACAACGAGCCAAAGCAATAGGTGGCGCAACAGCCTTCTCATCCGGCGGCATCAAGCATCAATTGAGTCGGGAGTCTATACGAGCCGCCTGTCAGTAGAATGACGGGGACATGACAGACGCAGCGCTTCCCCTGACTTTTTCCAACGGACGCCGGCGTCACTACCGGCGTCGGCACGCCTGCGGGCAATCAATATGACAGGCGAGTGCGTCAGTGGCCGCGTGAACCGTGAGCGGCATTGTGCCGGCGGCGCTCAGGCTCACGTCGCCCATGTTCGATGCCGTGGCGCGGCTGGCGATGCGCCTCGCGCAGCGCAGTGCCATGCCCGTACGAGGGCTGCGCATCATGTACCACCGCAACCGCGGGCACGACGTGCACAGCGGCAGGCGCCGGCCGTGACGGGTAGAGGCCTGCCCGACCATAGCCATCATGCGTGTAGACATGCGTCTGCGCATTGGCGTAACTGAACCCGATGACCAGCGCGGTGCCGACCAGGATTGGAAGCTTTTTCATGTTTTCTCCTTTGCATGTGTAGAGGGTGGGAGCATACGACTTCTGCATTGCCGGCAGTGTTCGCGTTTCCCTACAAATGTGAGCGCTTGTAACGCTATTGCCCTGGCAATGACGCGCGAGTCGAATTTGATGACTGCCGCGTAATGCTCGGGTAATGATGGCGGCAATTTCCAAACGGAAACGCTTGCTGCCAGGCCAAGACAACACAGAAAAAATTTCCTGCACGTAATGGTCGCGTAATACGAGCTGGTCGTGAATGTCAGCCGAGGAACATCATTGGGACGAAAGCCCAACCGAACATGGATGACCAGCTTGAAATGGTTGGGTAATTGCATAGCAATCTGAAGTAAGGTCGCTGAAAGATGGCCCGCAGCGGGCCATTCTGCAAAGGCAGATCTTGGTGCAAAAGCAATCAGAACCTAGATTCACGATAACGGCATCGCCGTTTGCACACCGCTTCGCTGGTTCCCGGTCGTGTCGCGCCCTGGACCACCGCAACGGACTCCCTTCATCTAGGAGCAAAGGAGAAATTCATGCGTGTCTTATTACTCATTACCGTCATGTTGTCCGGGTGCGCGACCGTCGCTGAACGTACCGCGCACGCCGAGCGCGATATGGAGACCTCATTACGCGTTGAGGGGCCTGCTTGCGAAAAGCTCGGCTATCAGAAAGACTCGGATCCGTGGCGTGACTGCGTGTTACGCCTCAGTGCCGGAAGTGGACCGTGTATGCATCGACGGTTTTGAAACGCATGCGCCGCGAATGCCGGGGCGATTCACGGCGGGTTCGCTCTCTACACCAGCCTGACGCCTAGCGCCTGCGCATGGGTGGCGCTTACCGGTCGTCTTCAATCGACGCGCGACGCCAGCCTACGCACTGCTTGACCTTACCCCCGTGGGAAGGTCCATAGTGCAAATGAGGACGGCATCGCGGCGATCACGCCTTGGCCGAACCACGCATCCAGCGGGGAATGCATGACGACTGCAACGCCAACGTTATTTGATGACGTGTTCGCCGCGTTCCGTCTGGCATGCGCACAGCAGCAGTACGGCGTGGCCGAGCACCTCCTGGCTGCCCTGGAACAATTGGCCGGCGACAAGCATCGCATGCTCGACGAGGTCTACCTGTCGTTCGCGTCGAACTGCCCTGCGGGCAGCGCCATGTCGGACTCAACCGTGTCTCGCGCAAGATGAAGTTCCATACTCAATATGGTTCCCGCGACGGCGCTACCGCACGTCGGCTCGGAGGGGCCCAATGTGTAAGCCCATGAATCGCCTTTGGCGTCTCGTCGTGCTGCTGACCCTGGCGCTGGCTTTGCCCCTGCGGGCTCAGGCCGGGCCGTTGGACAGCTGCTGTATCGCTGGCATCGCTCAAATGCCAGCACACATACCTGCTCAAGCGGCGCAAGCCAGTGTCGAGAGCGGCAGTCCCCATGACTGCGTCAGTCAATTCAGTTGCGCCGATGACCGACATGTCAGCGGCCCATCTCGTCTTCCCTGCACGATTTCCGCTTGTGCAATCCTCGCGGGCACGCCGTTGGCCACCGCCGCCGCCACGGATGCATGGACCAGCGTGTTGGTCGCGCATCCGGAGTTCGCATATCGCTCCGTCGTTCCGCCTCGCCTCGAGCGCCCGCCCAAACGGTTCTGTCTGTAGGGCGGTCCCGCACGGCAGGGTGCCGCACTGGGTGCCATCGCACCAACGTGCTCCTGTCTGATTTCGACATTTGCAGTGTCGCCTGCCGCTCGCTGGTGGGTTTAGGCGGCGCGCTGCATACCCAGAACGAGGAACATCATGAAATTCTTTCTTCACGCGCTAGGGGGCGCCGTCGCCCTGGGGCTCTCGCTGTCAGCGGTCGCCGGTCCGGACTGGTATGTGATCGAAAAGGCTCGTAATGCCAAGCGGGCTGAGGCGCAACAACAAAAACAGCAGACGGAGGACCACGCGGCGATGATGCAAAAGTGCCGCGAAATGTTGGGGCAGCCCAAGTAACCGAGCCTGGAAACCGGCGAGCTAGTTTGCGTGGCTCGCCGGAACGCTCCCCGGATGGGCTACCCCGTCTGCATTTGATCTGCGGCAAACGGCCGCGAGGGCAAAGTGCCGAAAGCGGCCAAACGCTGCTACCATTCGGCTCAAATCGGACATCTTCAACGTGCGTACCCGTTTTCGCCGGCTTTGGCTTGCCGCCTTCCTGCTGAGTACATTCCTGACAGTTCAGCTGGCAGCGGCCGCCTACGCCTGCGCGGGCAGCCGGTATTCGATGGACGGCATGGCGGACATGGCCGGGATGACGGAGTCCTGTCCCGAGATGACGCAGAAGGCCGAAGCGCCGGCTGCCCATGATGGCTTGTGCCTGGAGCACTGCCAGCTTGGCTCCAAGTCGGCCGACCACCCCAGCCCGCAGATTCCTGCGTTCCAGCCCGTGCTTGTCAATCTGGTTGAGCCGGCGATGGTGCCGATATTCGTCAGCCAGCGAGCGGTCTACGCCGACGCGGTGCCGCGCGCGCCCCCTCGCCCCCTGCCCATTCTCCACTGCTGTTTCCGAAACTAGCCTCCGAAGCAATGCTTGCTATCGTGCCCTGAAACCATGGTGTTCAGGGTGGTCGTTGCTTAGCGGAGGCTTTATGCATTTGCGTTTTCCCTTTGCGTATGGGTGCCATCTGACGCTCGCCCTTACGCTGTTCGCCGCTGCCCATCCCGGATGGGCGCAACCCGCGGCCGCACTCTCCTTGCAGGAAGCCGTGGCGCTCGCGTCTTCCCACTCGACGGATGCCGAAACATCGCACTCGGCGGTCCAGTCCGCCATCGAGATGGCGGTGGCTGGCCGGCAGTTACCTGACCCAGTCCTGAAGGTTGGCGTCAATAACGTGCCGGCGAACGGACCCGACCGGTTTTCCCTCGGCACGGAATCGATGACGATGCGCTCGATCAGCCTGATGCAGGAGTTCACGCGATCGGCCAAGCGTGAGGCTCGCGCCCAGCGCTTCGAAGCCGAGGCGTCTTCGGCAGAGGCCCAGCGTACGGCGGCGCTGGCGACGGTGCAGCGCGGCGCCGCGACGGCCTGGCTGGACCGCTGGAACGCCGAACGTGCCTACAGCGTGCTCAATGAGCAAGCGCAATCCATCAAGCTGATGGTAGACGCGGCGCAGGCCGCCTATCGCGGCAACCGCGGCTCCCGTGCCGACATCCTGGCCGCCGAACTGGAGCTCCGTCAACTGCAAGATCGCGAAGACGAGGCCCGCGCCGCACTGGTATCAGCCCGAGCGATGCTGCGACGCTGGGTGGGCGAGGCTGCAGAACTTCCCCTGGCCGAACCCCCTGGCTTTGAGGCGCCGGCCTGGCTCAATACCTTGGATGCCGGCGGCGTGGCGCAACTGCCGGAGGTGGCGGCGGCCGAGGCACAGGTTGGCGTCGCCGAGGCGGAAAGCCGGGTCGCTCGGGAGAACAAGATCCCGGATGTGAGCGTGGAACTGATGTACAGCCAGCGCGGCCCCGCCTACTCCAACATGGTTTCGCTCAACGTCTCACTGCCGCTTCCCTGGGACCAGAAGCATCGCCAGGATCGGGAACTGGCCGCAAAGCTTGCGCAGGCCGACGCCGCGCGCGCGCAAGCCGAAGTCGTACGCCGCGGCTTGCTCGGGCAGTTGCGCGGCAAGCAGGCAGAGCTGGCGCTCAGCCAGGCGCGGCTCGAGCGCTATCGGAGCACCACGGTGCCGCTGGCCAAGGCACAGACCGAAGCGGCCCTGACTGCCTATCGAGCGGGTGCCGGCACCCTGACCGCCGTGGCCGATGCCAGCCGCAAGGCGCTCAATATTTCGCTTGAGCGCCTCAAACTTGAGGCCGCCACCGCCCGACTCTGGGCGGACCTGACCTTCCTGATGCCGTTACCCACCGCAGTCCAGCCCACGTCACTGCAAGGAGCTCAACCATGAACAAGACCACGATTGCACGGACGGTGGCAGGCCTGATGGTGGTGGCAAGCGTTGGGGCTGCCTATTACCTCGGTCAACAGCAAGGGCGCCAGCAGTCGCCCGCGTCGGCAACCTCTGGCAGCAGCGCCAGCGGTGCCGCCCTCAAGGCTGGGGACATTGACCCGAAAACTGGCAAGCGCATTCTCTACTGGCACGACCCGATGGTGCCCGGACAGCGCTTTGACAAGCCGGGCAAGTCGCCGTACATGGATATGCCGTTGTCGCCGGTGTACGAAGAAGCCAGCGGCGGCGCGGCCGTCACCATCGACAGCCGCGTGACACAGAACCTTGGCATCCGCACGATCGAGGTGAAGACCGGCCGACTCGAGGCCGCACTTCAAGTGCCGGGCAATGTCGCGTTCAATGAACGCAGCATCGAAGTGCTGCAGGCCCGCACCAGCGGATTCGTGGAGCACGCGTACGCTCGGACCACCCTCGATCCGGTCAGCAAAGGTCAAGCGTTGGCGCAAATCTATGCGCCGGAATGGGTCGCGGCGCAGGAGGAATATCTGGCCGTGAGCCGGATGGACGGCAGCCTCCAGCGCGAGCTGCGCGAGGCCGCCATTGCGCGCATGCGTCAGGTGGGCATGACCGAGAGTCATATCCGGTTGGTGCAGTCCACCGGCAAACTGCAGCCGCGGCTGACGGTCACCAGTTCGGTCGACGGCATCGTCACCGAAATCGGTGCGCGCGATGGCATGACGGTTTCGCCGGGAACGACCCTGTTTCGCATTGCGAGCCTAGCAACCGTTTGGGTGATCGCCGAGGTGCCTGAGAGTCAGGCCGCCCCGTTGCGGCCCGGCCAGACCGTGTCGGCCACCGCGGCAGCCTTGCCCGGCCAGACGCTGTCGGGCAAGGTCGACGCCATCCTGCCAGATATCAGCGCCGGTACCCGCACGGTCAAGGTGCGCATCGAATTGCAGAACAAGGCCCGTCAGCTCTTGCCCGGCATGTTTGTCTCGGTGCGCTTTGACGCCGCTCCTGGGCCGGATCGCCTGCTCGTGCCCACCGAGGCGCTGATCCGTACCGGCACACGCACGGTCGCGATGGTGGCATCCGGCCAGGGCGGGTTCAGCCCCGTGGAGGTCAAGACCGGCGCGGCTGCAGGCGGCCAAACCGAAGTCATTGAGGGCCTCAAAGCGGGCCAGAAGGTGGTCGTGTCCGGACAGTTCCTGATCGACTCGGAGGCGAGCCTGCGCGGCACCGCGCAGCGCATGACCGCGCCCACGGCCGCCTCTGCAGCCGGCGCGTCGGCGCCTGGCGCCGCTGCAGCGCCCGGGCCGGAACATCAAGGCGTCGGCCGGATCGAGACCGTCACCGAGCAGAGCATGACGATCTCCCATGGCCCCATTCCGTCGGCGCAGTGGGGCGCCATGACGATGGAGTTTGCCGCGCCGCCAGCCGGCATGCCCAAGGGATTCAAGCCAGGGGATCAGGTCCGGTTCCGCTTCGGACTGGACAAGGACGGCGTGGCGACCCTGTCCGCGGTCGAGTCGGCCGCCGCCGTTGCAGGAGCGAAGCCATGATTGCCCGGCTCATCCTCGCCTCCATCCGCAATCGCTTCCTGGTGCTGCTCGCCACGGTCATGGTGACCGCCTGGGGGCTTTGGGCGGTACAGAGTACGCCGCTTGACGCGCTGCCAGACCTGTCCGACGTGCAAGTGATCATCCGCACGCCCTTCCCTGGCCAGGCGCCGCAGATCGTGGAAAACCAGGTGACCTATCCGCTCACCACGACCATGCTATCGGTGCCCGGCGCCAAGACCGTGCGCGGCTACTCGTTCTTCGGTGACTCCTATGTCTATGTGCTGTTCGAAGACGGCACGGACCTGTACTGGGCGCGCTCGCGCGTGCTCGAGTACCTGAATCAGGTGCAGTCGCGGCTGCCGGCGGCAGCCAAGCCCGCGCTCGGTCCCGATGCAACCGGCGTCGGCTGGATCTATGAGTATGCCTTGGTGGACAAGACCGGCCAGCATGACCTCAGCCAGCTACGGGGGCTGCAGGACTGGTTCCTGCGCTTCGAGCTCAAGTCCCTGCCCAACGTCGCCGAAGTGGCCTCGCTCGGCGGCATGGTCAAGCAATACCAGATCGTGCTGATGCCGGATCGACTGCGCGCCTATAACCTATCGCAGGCCAAGGTGCTGGCAGCGCTCAAGGGCGCCAACCAGGAAACCGGCGGCTCGGTGCTGGAGTTGGGCGAAGCGGAGTACATGGTGCGGGCGACCGGCTATCTGAAAACGCTGGACGACTTTCGCCAGATTCCGCTGGTCACCAGCGACGCCGGCATCCCGGTACGGCTGGGTGACGTTGCCACTGTGCAGCTCGGCCCCGAGATGCGGCGTGGCATTGCCGAGCTGAATGGCCAGGGCGAAGTGGCCGGCGGCGTCATCGTGCTGCGCTCGGGCAAGAACGCCCTGGAGACCATTGAAGCGGTCAAGGCCAAGCTCGCCACCCTACAGAAGAGCCTGCCCAAGGGCGTCGAGATCGTTACGACGTACGACCGCTCGGCACTGATCAAGCGGGCGGTGGCCAATCTCACCACCAAGCTGATCGAGGAATTTGCGGTCGTGGCGCTGGTCTGCCTGGTGTTCCTGTTTCACCTGCGCTCGGCGCTGGTGGCCATCGTCTCGCTACCGCTGGGCGTGCTGGCCGCCTTCCTGGTGATGCGCTACCAGGGCGTCAATGCCAACATCATGTCGCTGGGTGGGATTGCCATCGCCATCGGCGCGATGGTCGATGCCGCGGTGGTCATGATCGAGAACGCGCACAAGCATCTCGAGCACTGGCATGCCGACAATCCGCAGCGCGAACTCAGCGCCCATGAACACTGGCGCGTCATCGGCAAATCTGCCGCCGAGGTTGGGCCGGCCCTGTTCTTCTCGCTGCTGATCATCACGTTGTCGTTCATTCCGGTGTTCACGCTGGAGGCGCAGGAGGGCCGGCTCTTCTCGCCGCTGGCCTTCACCAAGACCTATTCCATGGCAGCCGCTGCCGGATTGTCCGTCACCTTGGTACCGGTGCTGATGGGTTACATGATCCGCGGAAAAATTCCGTCGGAGCAGGCCAATCCGCTCAATCGCTGGCTGATTCGCGGCTACCAGCCATTGCTCGGCAAGGTGCTCACGTATCCGAAGACCACGCTGGCGATCGCCGCCGTGCTGCTGATCGCCACCGCGTGGCCCATTATGCGCATTGGCGGCGAATTCATGCCGCCCCTGGATGAAGGCGATCTGCTCTACATGCCCTCCGCGTTGCCAGGTCTCTCTGCAGGCAAGGCCTCCCAGCTCCTGCAGCAGACTGATCGGCTCATCAAGACAGTGCCAGAGGTCGCGACGGTGTACGGCAAGGCGGGCCGCGCCGATACCGCCACCGATCCGGCGCCGATCGAGATGTTCGAGACCACCGTCCAGTTCAAGCCCAAGGACCAATGGCGTGCCGGCATGACCACCGACAAGCTGGTGGAGGAGCTCGATCGGGTCGTCAGGGTGCCAGGGCTGTCCAACATCTGGGTGCCACCGATCCGCAACCGCATCGACATGCTCGCCACCGGCATCAAAAGCCCGGTGGGGATCAAGGTCGCCGGTACGGACCTGAAGGAAATCGATCGACTGGCCACGCGCATCGAGGAGGCCGTCAAGTCGGTTCCCGGAGTCACCTCCGCGCTGGCCGAGCGGCTCACTGGCGGGCGGTACATCGACGTCGATATCGACCGGGCGGCTGCGGGCCGGTATGGCCTGAACATTGACGACGTTCAGGCGATCGTCTCGTCGGCCATCGGTGGCGAAAACGTCGGCGAAGTGGTCGACGGGCTTGCGCGCTTTCCGATCAATGTCAGGTATCCGCGCGACTATCGGGACTCCATCGAGCAACTGCGCAGACTACCGATCGTGACCGACAAGGGGCTGCAAATCACGCTGGCCGACGTTGCGCGCATCCAGGTTGTGCAAGGGCCGCCCATGTTGCGCAGTGAAAATGCGCGGCTCTCCGGGTGGATCTACGTCGACATTCGCGGCAGGGACCTGCGCTCTGCCGTGCAAGACATGCAGGTGGCAGTCGCCAGAGCCGTCCCGATGCCAGCCGGGTACTCCCTGAGCTGGTCGGGACAATTCGAGTATCTCGAGCGCGCCACCGCGAAGCTGAAGGTAGTGGTCCCGTTCACCCTGCTGATCATCTTCGTCTTGCTCTACCTGGTATTCGGCCGGCTGGATGAGGCGCTGCTCATCATGGGCACTCTACCGCTGGCCTTAATCGGCGGCTTCTGGCTACTCTATCTGCTGGGATACAACCTGTCGGTGGCCGGGATTGTCGGCTTCATTGCACTGGCCGGGGTCGCTGCGGAATTCGGCGTCATCATGCTGCTCTATCTGAAGCATGCCTGGCAGGAACGGCTCGAGGATGGGCAAAACAGTCTTGCGGCCCTGCTCGATGCCATCCAGGAAGGCGCCGTGCTGCGTGTGCGCCCGAAAGCGATGACCGTAGCTGTAATTCTGGCCGGCCTGCTTCCGATCATGTGGTCGCACGGAACCGGCTCAGAAGTGATGCAGCGCATCGCTGCACCGATGGTCGGCGGCATGGTGACGGCGCCGCTGCTGTCCATGTTTGTGGTCCCGGCGGTGTATCTGCTGCTACGCCGCCGTCAGATCAAGCAGGCTTCCCTTTCCCCCAACCTCACACCTCAGGAGGAATCACAATGAAACACCTCAAGACCCTCGCCGCCGCCCTGGCCATCATTGCCGCGCCGGCCGTGTTCGCCGCGGGTTCGATGGACGGCATGGACATGAAGGCGCCCGCCGCCTCGCAACAGGCAGCTCGGCCGGTGCCCGCAGAAATCAAGAAGATTGATGCGCAAACCGGGAAGGTCACGCTCAAGCACGGCCCGATCGAGAATCTGGGCATGCCCGGCATGACCATGGTGTTCCCGGTCAAGGATCGCGCCTCGCTTGGCAAGTTCAAGGAAGGCGATGCCGTGTCGGTGACATTCGACAAGGTGGATGGCGCGCCGACGGTCGTGGATATGCAGCGCAAGTAATCGCCCCATGCGCGCACGGGTTCGCCGCCGGCGGCCGTGCGCGTCACGGCATGGCCTAGCAACGTCACGCTGGCAGCCATGGGCGCCACTGCGCAACGATCCTGGCAAGCCAACTCCGAATCGAATCAGACCGTGCGCCACAACCCTTTTGATCTGCCCCACGATGTCCTCGTCGTCGTCCTGAGCTCACTGGCCATCCTCCTTTGTATGCTCGGACTGTTTGCTTGGTATCTGCGACGACGGCACGGCCCCCGGCGAATTCGCGACCAGCATGGCACGGTCTCGCGCAAGCGCACCAGGAAGTCGAGCAGACGGAGCAAATAGCGGTCGGAAAGGGGGCGTCCACTGGTTACCTCCTTGCAATGGCTCGCACGGCTGGGGGCTTCCATTCCGGTGCCCAGGCGCCGCTACGTTGCTTACCCGGACTAGCAACAGCTCAGACCGCCCATCATGCGCTGATGCATCAAAAGCATCCCTACCACACCAAGGATGGCAATCACGCCGACGGCGGCGCACACAATCAAGATGACTTTCCAAATTGACGATTTGTTCATACTCTCGCTCCTAGCGGCCTGTGTACGCTTTCGCGCCAATTGATGTGCCGCACCTGGTGCTGATCGTCGCCCCTGATTTCCTTGACAAGGATCTTTTGTATGACTGTTTGGTAAGCGGTCTTTTGAGGGCGTCCCTTGCGGCCGCCGGCGGTATCCGCTAGGCGTCTGAGGACTTGAGCGTCCAGGGCAGCAGAGCCTCGTAGTCGTCGGCGGTCTGTGCGTGTGGCAACGCCTTGAACAAGGCAACGAGATACTGATACGGATCGACGTCGTTGGCCTTGCAGGTTTCCACCAGTGAGTAAAGACTTGCGCTGGCGTTGGCACCGGCCACGGTGTCGCAGAAGAGGAAGTTTCTCCGTCCGATCACGAATGGCCTAATCGCGTTCTCGCAGGGATTGTTCGAGATCGGCCAAGTTCCGTTCTCGATGTAGCGCACGAGCTTTGGCCACTGCCCATGCAGGTAGTGCAGCGCCTTGCCGAACAGGCTTTGCGGCAGTACGGTATGCAGGTGTTGCAGCAGCATCGTTTCGATCTCGGCCAGCAGCGGCTGGCTTTGTTCGGCGCGAACTTGCTGCCGTTGTTCCGGCCTCATCTCGAGCGTGTGGCGTTCGATGGCAAACAGCTTGCCGATGCGCTGCAGGAATCCGGTGACCGTGTGGTCGGCGCGCTTGTCCTTGGGCAAGGCTTGCTCCGCCTCGACCAGGTAGCGCCGCGCGTGCGCCCAGCATCCGAGGTGCACCAACTGATAGGTGTTTGCGACGTCGTCGTATGGTGCATAGCCGTCGGTCATCAACACCGACCCAGGCTTGATGCCGGCATAGAGAGCCGTAGCCTGCTTTGTCTCGCGTGTGGGGCTATAGGCAAACAACCGTACCGGCGGGCCCGTGCCATTCATCTGCGCCCATAGGAAGCTCTTTCTCTGGGCAGGCCTGCCGGACTCCTTGAGCACCTGTACCGTTGTCTCATCACCGTACACGACGTCTGCTTCCAGCAGATGGTCACGCAGCAGGTTGATGATTGGCTGCACCGCTTGGCCTACTCGCACTATGCTTGCGGCCAGGGTGCCGCGAGAGAGGTCCCCGCCGAAGCGATGCAGCAGCGCTGCCTGGCGGTACAGCGGCAGGCCATCCTGATACTTCGAGGTGATGCACCAGGCCAGCGCCGATTCGGTAAGGAGTCCCTTGGGAATAATGCGTGCCGGTGCCGGCGTCGTCTTGATGCCGCCGTCGCAGCATGGGCAGGCGTACTTGACCCGCTGGTGCTGGATCACGCGGACCTGTTGCGGCACGATGTCGAGCTGTTCGCTGACCTCAACGGCAATCTCGACCAGAGTCTGGCCATCGAGGGGGCAGACGCGTTCCGATTCGGGTAGTTCGTGACGAACCTCGACACGGGGCAGCGCCGGGTCGAGCGGCTTACGGCCACGCTTCTTGCGTGTGTGCCCGGCCACTTCGGTCTCGGGCGTACCTTCTTCTTCCTGCGCCGGCTGCGCGGCCGCTGCCGCCATGGCTTCGGCCTCATTGAGGAACAAGTCCTTCTGCTCCGAGCCTCGCGCCTCGCTCTTGGCGGCGAACAGCTTACGCTGGAACGCCTTGAGCTGTTCCAAGAGCAGGTCTCGCTGGACCGTCATCACACGCAGCTCGCCCTTGATTGCCTCGCGTTCCGCGAGTATTGCCTTGAGCTCGCGCTCGGCGTCTCGCAACAGTTGCAGCTCGGCGGCGGTAACGGTGACGGGCGTGGATGGCATGGCGGGTTAGACCGCTGCCGCCAAGCAGCGTTCACGCAGCGCGATGGTATTCTCGGTGCGGGTGCCGGCGCATCGCCTCGATGTCGATTCCCTCGAGCAGCCAGTGCAACTGTTCGACCGTCAGCGTGGCCACCGACGCCTCGCGTGGCCAAGCAAACCGGTCCGCCTCCAATCGCTTCAACAGTAGCCAGAAGCCGTTGCGATCCCAGCCGAGAATCTTGATGCGATCGGCCCGCTGGTTGCGGAACACAAATACAGCAGATGCAAACGGATCCAGCCCGAGCGCCTGCTCGACCAGCAGTGCCAGGCCGTTGATGTTCTTACGGAAGTCCACAGCGTCGCGATGCAGGTACACCCGCAGCCCAGCGTCGAGGCGGAACATCAATGGCCTCCATTCAGGGCTTCGATCATTGCCCTTACGAGCGCCACGTGTCGCTCGTCGCATTCGAGCTCGAGTGATACCCCGTTGGGTAGCTTCGCGCTCAAGAGTGCCAGCGGTAGCGCTCGCTGCGGTGGCGAATCGGCAGTCGCTGAGGCCGCTTCGCGGCGAGGCACCACGACCTTTGCAGGTGTCTCGATCGGCCGCGAATCCAGAACCTCCTGGACAACCGGCACGAATGCCGGCAATGCACCTCGCGCCTGCGCTGAATCTCGGTACTCCCGAATCCATTTGCGCAACTGATTAGCGTTGATGCCAGCCTTGAGAGCCGTGCCCGAAACCGATGCTCCCGATTGAAGGCAGAACTCAATCAGACGCCGCTTGGCCGCTGGCTCGTAGTCGCGCTTCCCATTGGAGCGGACTCGCACCGCCTGCAGCGGAAATAGGTCAATCTCGTCTTGGATCATGTTTGCGTCCGCAAAGTCTTTGCGGACGCAAGCCTGCCAACGTTCAGCCTTCAATACCAGACGTCGTCAATTGAGCGCTTACACTGTTTGCCTGGTATCCGCGACGCCCACAAGCCCGACCGAAGGCTGCCCAATCAATGCGGCGCCGACTCACTGGCGCGCACCAGAAAGTCAGAAAAATAGCTGCAATTTCCTACACCAACCTCGACTGTACACATCTGATGATGTCCGAGCTTGTTCGCCTGCCATGCCCGACAGGCAATGTACTGCCAGTTGATCGCATCGCTGCAAGCGGAAAAAGTGCGCCGAAGGGCCTAATGGACGCGGCTAAGTTGCTCCGGCTATCGTACTGACTTTTGTCCTGCTGCTTCGTCGGAACCGGCCTCACATGCGCCGTCTCGACGCGCAAGCGACCTAGCCGAGTCAGCTATCGTCGCGAGGGCGAAGCGGCTCCAGCGGGCGCAGCGCTTGAACGGCGCGCTTGAGCAGCAAGATCCAGTCATCCAACTCCTCTATGATGGCCTCGGTTTCGTCCACGAGGGTCGGGCCAGTGGTTGGATACGACAATGCGGCGCCGTTGATCAGAGTATGTGCCATGCCGTGCAAGCGCAGCAGATCGTCGCGCAGTCCGGCTGGCTCACAGCAACGCGCGCGGATCGCATCGAGTTGTTCCACCACGCGCAGGATGGTGGTCGTGTCGAACGTGTCCCGAAGCGCTTGCAACGCCTCAGCGTCGACCCTGCCGTAAGGTGTATCGGTATCAGGCATGGCGAGGCTTGCGGACGGAATGGGCGGGAGCGGCAAAGAGGCTGTCGCGAATCCAGGCTTCCGGCACCCGCTCCAGGTTGAGTTTATAGTCGCCGAAGCGCTTGATGTTGCTAGTGAGGTAGGGACTCAGGAAGCCGATGTCGGCCACGTCGACTTTGATCCCTTCCTTCACCATCGCGCGCAGGGCCTGCATCATGTCCGCCGTGTTCTGAAGAATCACGGCCGAGGCGATCAAGTCGTTGTAGCGCAGACGCTTCTGCTGCTCATCGGGATCGTTCTCGGCCAGCACATCGCCGCCGAACGAGAACCATTTGGCAAAGCCATTGTAGGACTCGATCTTGTTGGTGGTGGCGGTGATCTCCTGGCGCAACTCGCGGCTGCCAATCCATTCGAGCAGGAACGCCGTGCGCACGACCTTGCCGAGTTCCTGCGCCGCCAGAAACAGGCGGTTGCGGCGGCTTTCCGAGCCGAACCGGCGCAGCAGGAGCGGCGAGGAGATTGTTCCGGCCTGAATCGATAGCGCCACCTGCATCAGGTCCTTCCAGTGGAAGGCGATCAGGTCCCAGTCCACGGTGTCCGAGAACAGCCGGTCGATGTGCTTGTATTTGATGTTCGCATCGGCACGGTAAAGCTTCAGATCCTGCCAATTGCGGATGCGCGGCATCAGGTTGATGCCCAGCAGATGCGTGAAGGCGAACACCGCGGCCGACTGACCCTGGGTGTCGGCATGCACGGTATCGGCCTCGACGCTCAAGCCGGCCTTGAGCAGACCCTCGATCACGTAGATGGCTTCCCACACGCCGGGCGGAATGAAATGCCGGAACACCGCGATGTAGTTGTCGGCCACATGCCGGTAGGCCACCGCGCCCATCTTGCGGTACCGAAAGTGGTAGCCGGCCAGGAGGTTGTTGTCGTAGAAGTCGTACTGGGTGCCGTCAGCCGCGACGGTCTTGCCATCCCCCCAGTGCTTGGGCAGGTCGAGCCGCAGATACAGCTCGATCAATTCCCGCTGCGCGGTTTCGAGACGCTCCAGGCTCAGATGCCGGCGGTTGACGAACGACATCATGTGCGGCGTGACCCGTTCCCCCATATGGCGGGCCGCCTGGGTGGGTCCCAGGTTGCAGCCCATGGCGAAGATGGTCAGCAGGTAGCGCTCGGCCGCATTGCGGATCTTCGGGTCGCTGCCGGAGAGCGGGCCGAAGTGCCGTGTGAAGCGGGTCCAGTGCTCGATGTTGGCCAGCACGTCCAGCAGGTTGCGCGTCGGCATACGTCGGATCAGCGCCTGCTGCAAGGCAACGGCGCTGGCCGGAATCTCCCGGGCGACGGTGCGCTTGAGCACCGGCTCGCCATCCTGGCCGATGGTGACGTGCTGGCGCTTGTCGGGAAAACCGGCATCCAGCGTGCGCGCCGTGTCGGCGAGCCACTGGCGCAGATACACCACGAAGTCCTGCGCGTTGGCTGGCATGTCCAGCTTGGCGCAGTATTCCGGCAGGCGCCGTTCGCATTCGCGCCAGGGCAGCAGGTGCGCACGGTAATCGGCAAAGGCATCCGAACCCACCACGCACAAGTCGCCGGATCGCAGCTCGTTGACCATATGCGAGAGCACGCACAGTTCCAGGTAGCGCCGGTTGGTAGGGGCGCCCTGGTCGTGGGGGCGACGCACCAGCTTTCGCCAACGTTCCGAGGCGAAGCTCACATCGACGTCGGCGGCGATCCATTCGCGATGCAGGGATTCATTGTCCAGCACTACCGCAAGTGCCGCCAGCAGCGTGCGCGACTGGCTGGTCGACTCCCATTCCAGCACCTGCGCCAGGCGCAGCATGACGGAGCGATGCGCGCGGAAATGCCGCCATAGTAGTGGCAGGTAATTGTTGCCGCTGAAGGCCCGCACCTCGGCGCAGCTCTCGCGCAGCGGCTCCAGATCGCCGGACGGCGCGAGGAAGCGGCGCACCTGCCGGCCGATCAGCGCGTCGTCCTGGCCATCGGCGACGATATCGACCACGCCGTCGAGCAAGCTGACCAGCTTCTCCATCTGGGCGCGCTGACGGGACTGGATGCGCTCCATCTCGTCGCGCGCTCGCTTGTGGATGGAGCCCATGCGACGGATGAACATTTCCGCGAGATCGTCGCGGGTGGGCACGCGCATATGGTTGAGCAAGGCAACGATCAGCGTGTAGCGCTTCTCAGGTAGAATCTCCCTTAGATTGGCCGCGTCCAGGCTCATGGCCTGGCTGGCCAGCGAGCGCAGCTTCGAGGCTGGCACGCCTGCGATTGCGCGAGAGAAATCGCCAAGCCCGTCAAGTAAGGTCAGGTGTTCTATGAGTAGGTTGAGATGCTTGCGTGATGGACGGCGCGCGTGGCGCTTGATGTTGTTGTAGGCGGTAAGTCGGTTGGTGAATTCCCGGGTGAGAAGCCGGTCCAGCCGCTGCCGTTCCTCGTCCGACAAACGCCTTGCAACGCTTCGAAACAGTGCGGTCTGCGTGCGGGTGTGAATCTGCTCGGCAATGTTGTCTAGGGTGGAGAACGCTGGCAACTCGACCTGGCGCAGGATCAGCGCATCAATGGTGGCATTGATGATGTCCACTTGCTGGTCCATAGTTTCCGCGGCTTCGCGCGCGGCGCGGATCGTGACCTCGTTGCCATCGGTGCCGATATAGGGCTGGACGCCGAGAAATTCGCGTACCGCCGTGTAATGCCGGTACAGCGTGGGGGATAGCTTGCGGTCATAGCCAAATGCGGCATCTGGCGCCAGACCAGCGCTGGCGCGCACGTGGTCAATCACGACGACGGGAATGCTGTCCAGGTTGGGGAAGTAATGCAGTTGCTGGAAGACCTTCAGCAGCACCAGCAAGCCAAGTCGCGGCACTTGTCCACGTGTTGAGCGGGTGGCCCACTCCAGTTCCTCGGCATCCGGCGTGTAACACGCCTGTAGCTCCTTAGTGGAGAAAACCTTCGGGAAACGCGGGTAGGCGGTACGCTCGACGGTGGCCATACAGGATCTCGACAATCTCTGAAGGGCCAGCCAGTCTAGCCGAGGACGATGGCAAAGTTCTAGACCAAAGTTATAACTAAAGGGAATGTTTCTTCTTGTTTATATAACCCAGCGGCTTATGATAGCCGATTGCCCGAATCTTGGCATGACCCCCGACTGGAACACTTTGAGGCGTTCGATGTGCTCGCGCATGTAGCGGGAATTGGGCTTGAGCGGCGACTGGCGGAGCCACACGAGCCAGGTAATGCTCATGTCAGGCGCGACGTTGAGCAGGTTGTCCAGGGAGCGCTTGTGGTGGCGCTCCAGCGGCTCGATCAACGTGCGATAGAGCCGCCGGTTCGCCCTCGTCACGGCCTCGGCGCAGGCGCGCTCGATGACGGTCAACGCCGGCAGAATGATGCGCTTCTGGCGCAGCGTTTCGAGGGAATGCGCAGCCAGGATCATGGCCTTGTCGGTCTGCATGGCGAGGTCAGCCAGGCTGTGTACCAGCTTGCGGAAATCAGGCAGGCCAAACACGGACAGCCCGAGGTAAGCGCGCAGCTCGTGCAGGTGCTCGTTGCGCGTTTTCTCCCGTCCGCCATATTCCGGCCAGGCGCCGGCGTCGCCGCGCACCTGCTTGGCAACCCAATGGATCACAGGATCTGGCAGCATGGTGTCGCTGGCCAACGCGTAGCCAGGGTAGCGCAGCAGGCACATCTGCACGGCGAAGCCGAGGCGGTTTGCGGCGCCACGGCGTTGCCGGATCAACGCCAGGTCGGCGTCCGTGAAGCTATATTGTTGGATCAGATCATCCTGACTTTCGGGCAACACGAGCAGGCTGTCGCGTTCAGTATCGGAAAGCAGTGAGCGGCGTGGCATTTGTTCGATTTCTTGGAAATCTGATGAAAGAGAAGCACATGGAGCAGAGAATCCGGGCTCAGGGCTGTCCGATCATGAGTGCATGAACGTTCATACGGTGCGCGTTTTTAGGTACTGGTAGAGGGTTTCTCGACTGATGCCAAGGTCGCGGGCCACGACCGCTTTCGGCTCGCCGGCGGCGACCCGAGTGCGTAGCTCAGTCACACGCTCGGGCGCGAGCGCTTTTTTGCGGCCACGGTAGGCCCCACGTTGCTTGGCCAGCGCGATCCCCTCGCGCTGCCGTTCACGGATCAGGGCGCGCTCGAACTCGGCAAAGGCGCCCATGACCGACAGCATCAGGTTCGCCATTGGCGAGTTCCTCACCGGTAAAGGCCAAACACTCCTTGGCGAACTCGATGCGTACGCCGCGCCTGGTCAGGCTCTGCACAAGGCGCCGGAGGTCATCCAGGTTGCGGGCCAAGCGGTCCATACTGTGCACGACCACGGTATCCCCCTCGCGCACGAAGCCCAGCAGCGCTTCCAGCTGCGGCCGTTGAGTGTCTTTGCCCGATGCCTTGTCGGTGAATACCCTGTCGACTTGTGCATGTTCGAGCTGCCGGTCCGGGTTCTGGTCGAAACTACTGACCCTGACGTAACCGATTCGTTGGCCCTTCAAGGAACCTCCTTGTTGTGAATGTCAGGCTGAAATCTATGAGCCTTCCGGTCAGGTGTCAATAAAATGTTTATATGACTCTATCCTGACGCATTTTGCAGGGCCCTCCTGACGCCTAATTGGGGTGTAGCCTAAGCTCACATGCTTAGGTGACGGCGAAAATGCGAACGGGGTTTCTTAATGCTGTTCTACGAACGAGTGATTCTCTGGCCAAGAGAGCCAGCAGGAGCATATGGGTTGTGTTATCGATCGTTTCCTCTACAGTGATTTAAAAGTCATCATTGCAGCGACCCCGAGACATATCACCCCGAAAGCAGCTTTCAGATACTTTTGCGGAAGCCGCGAGGTGAGCACACTGCCGACTCCCATCCCGACTATGCTTCCTGCTGCGAACGGGAGCGCGACACCAAGGGGAAATTTTCCTGTAGATAGGCTGGCCGCTACGCCAGTTAGCGAAACAAGTGCGATAACACCGAGCGAGGTAGCGACGACCGATTGCACCGCTAAATCCGTGAAACGCTGCAAGGCCGGCACCATGACGAACCCGCCGCCTACCCCGAGCAAACCGGACAGAATGCCCGCAATGGCACCTGCGATCGATAAGGCGCCGGCGCACTTGCTCGTCCAGATAAACCGTCCACTCATGTCGTCCCGAATGCAGGGTCGATCCAGAGTAAGAGAGGTGGACTCGACACTGCGGCCGACGATTTCACGGAAGATTTTATATGCGACCCAGGCGAGAATAGCGGCAAACAACAGGCTGAGCAGTCGCGTGTCCAAACGGTGAGCCAACCATACACCGAGTGGCGCGAGCAGGATGCCAGTGCCGGCAATGAGCACGGTCGCGCGGTAGCGCACAATCCCAGCCTTTAAGCCCATCAAAGCACCTGCTGCGGCAGAAACACCGACGGCGAGCAGGCCAACGGGGCCGGCTTCGGCGATCGTTAAGTGCATGCCGAAGACAAGAAGTGGGACCGCGAGAATGCCTCCCCCAGCTCCTGTCAGACCCATGACAATACCTACCACCGCCCCCAAGAGAAGACCCGTAATCATCACAGCCCCGGTTACGCGGCCGGTGATGCGGCTTTGGCTTTTGCTCGTTCGAGCAGTTCAAACAACGCCATTCCGACCAGCATGGCGATGAAGAACAGCAAGGGTTTGGCGCCGCCTTGTGCGAGCGATGCGAGCGCAGGACCGGGACAATAGCCGGCCAGGCCCCAGCCGACGCCGAACGCGAGTCCGCCGAGCACGAGACGGCGGTCAATTTGCGTAGCCGTCGGCAAGCGCATGGCGTCGCCCAGGATCGATCTCGGACGTTTGGCCGCGAACGGAAACACCAGCGCGCCGACGACTACAGCGCCGCCCATCACGAACGCAAGCGACGGGTCCCAGTTTCCGGCCAGGTCCAAAAAGCCGAGCACCTTCGCGGGGTCGCTCATGCCGGACAAAATAAGCCCCAAGCCGAACAACAGGCCGACCAACAGCGACATGAAGATTTTCATTTTTGCTCCCTTAGCCGACAAGATGGCGAACAACGTAGACGGTCACGAATCCGGCGGACATAAAGGCTACGGTAGCCACCATCGAACGCGGGGAGCGACGCGACAGCCCGCACACGCCATGTCCGCTAGTGCAGCCCGAACCGTAACGGGTACCGATCCCTACCAGCAGTCCGGCCAGGATCAAGACCGGGTAACCGGCCTCGATGTGCACTTGGGGCAGGGGAGCGATGCTTGAAAACACGAGAGGAGAAAGCACTAGGCCGCCCACGAACGCAAGACGCCAGGCGATATCGCCCCTTGCGGGCGTTAACAGGCCACCCACGATGCCACTGATGCCCGCAATTCTTCCGTTAAATACCAAGAACAGTGCCGTGGCTATTCCGATCATCAGCCCACCCGCCAGCGACGTCCAGGGCGTGAAATTGTTCCAGTCAATCATCATTACAGCCTCCTATTACGTTGGGCAGTAAAGTTGGTACAACACCTGTAGCACTGCCAGTGCCTCACTACTGGAGATGCTGTAGAAGATCTGCTTGCCCTCACGGCGCGTATTCACTAGTCGCTCTTCGCGGAGCACGGTCAGCTGCTGTGAAAGCGTAGGCTGCAAGATCCCAGTGATGGTTTCCAGCTCTTTGACCGAGAACTCGCCCTGCGTCATCTGGCATAGCAAGAGCATACGGTCGGGGTTGGACAGTACCTTCAGAAGCTTGCTAGCCTCCCCAGCTGCGGCATGCAGTTTCACTAAATCAATTTGCTTTGGCATGGCCACGTAGATCCGTTTAAAAGTAACACTTTACACGAACATTATACCATAACATAATATATTAAACGTAGAGACGATGATCCATGTGTCGAACTCTGATCACGACGACTATTAAGGAGCGCCCATGATTTTTAGACAACTGTACGAACCCCTGTCGAGCACTTATACCTATCTGCTGGGGGACGAGGACACGGGACAGGCAGTCCTCATCGATCCCGTGATTGCGACCATGGATCGGGATCTGGCCGAGGTGCACAGGTTAGGTCTGACCTTGGCTTACACGGTCGATACCCATATCCATGCCGACCACATCACCGCAGCTTTGGAAATGAAGCGTGCCGTGGGTAGCAAGATTGCCGCGCCTGCCTACGATCAGTTGTCATGTGCCGATGTCGGCATCGAAGAAGGCAGGCCATTTCAGGTCGGGGGTATTACTTTGCAGCCCCTGCATACCCCCGGCCATACCGACGGGCACTTTGCCTATCTTTTAAATGACCGCGTATTCACAGGCGACGCCTTACTTATCGAGGGGTGTGGCAGGACTGACTTTCAAAACGGTGATGCCGATGCGCTCTACAAAAGCGTGCGAGAGAAGCTGTTTGCTTTGCCCGACGAAACCTTGGTCTACCCGGCGCACGACTACCAGCAGCGTTTTGTCTCCTCGATCGCGCAGGAAAAGAAGCGTAATCCCCGCCTGGGCGGGGAAAAGACGCTCGAAGAGTTCAGGGACATCATGGCCAAGCTGAACCTTCCATACCCTAAGTTCATTGACTACGCTGTCCCGGGGAATAAGCAATGTGGCGTCTGTCCCCCAGACCTGCCAGAGAACTTGGCCAGCTATTGCCGCCAGATGACCCAGAGCCCGCAGGGCTGACGTGCCGCTAACCAACGGAGAAATTGAAATGACAAACTTCAAGCAAATAGGGGATGGCCTGTTCATCGGTCCCCAGCCTTCGGGGCAGGATTTGGTGGAGGCGAAGCAGCAAGGCATTCACACCGTAATTGACATGCGTACGCCTGGGGAAACGGCCACCTCGAACGCCGAGTTGGTCAGGAACAGTGGACTGGATTACTTCAATGTACCAGTCAACAAGACAGCCCTGTCAGAGCAGCAGATTGACGAGTTAAGTCAAGTAATGCAGAGAACACAAGGGCCGCATTTACTGCATTGCGCCACTGGCACGAGGGCCGCGTTGCTGCTCGCGCTTAGTCGTGCAAAGCAGAATGGGTGGACAGCGGAACGCACGTTCGAGGAAGCGCAAACCATGGGGTTCAACCTTCAGGGTTCCGCTGATTTCGCCAGCTTCGTCAGGCAAGTCACGGCCAAATAGATGTTCATTCGCAACTAGAACTGCAAGTTAAAGTTCACAAATTTCGATTCAGGGAGCCACTTTTTGGATGCTGTACGATTTGGGCCGCTCGTCGTCCCTGTACAAGTAGCACTACTCTTAGCAGGCATAACGCTTGCCCATTCTGTTGCCGCGTGGTTCCGCACGAGGCGCGGTGTCGATCCGGGCCCCGTTCTTTGGAAGATGATCGTGTTCGGTTTCCTCGCCGGACGCTCGATCTTCGTATTAAGACATCATGAGATTTATTCCAATGCTCCATTGTCGATCATCGACTTTCGTGATGGAGGCTTCGACAACCTGGCCGGTTTCGCGACGGCCGTTTTGGTTGGCATGGAATTGTCACGGCGCTCGACGACACTACGTAGGCCGCTTCTGACTGCAACCTTGACGGGTTGCTTTGTCTTTTTCGGAGGAAGTGCGCTGAATCATGCCCTTACGCCGGTGGGTGTGCCTGTCCCGACAATTGAGGTACGCCGCCTCGACAACACAACTGTGCCGCTCAGTGCCTTTGTGGGCCGCCCCTTGATTATCAATCTTTGGGCAACTTGGTGTCCGCCGTGCCGACGTGAGATGCCTGTATTAAAGGCTGCACAGCTAGCCCATCCAGAAATCCACTTCGTGTTTGCGAATCAAGGAGAATCAGCAGCAACCGTACAAAGCTACCTCGACGCGAATGGGTTACAAATGCCAAATATCGTTCTCGATCCGGCCAAGCAGGTAAGTGCCCGAACTGGTTCGTCTGGTTACCCCACAACGCTGTTCTATGATGCTCAAGGCCGGCTATACAAGCGGCATATGGGTGAGCTTTCGCGCGCAACACTAACCGAGAAAATCGACAGCTTCTTCGGCTCTCGCTGAGCACTGGGATACCGCTGCTGTTTTATGTCAGCTCTGATGTTCGAGATGATGACATGGCCAGGCTGCCGCCGTTACTGCATGAGCACATCAACATGCTTGGCCAGTATTCCTACTCTGTGTTGGAAGCAGTAGCCAAGGGCTGGCTGCGGCCAATGCATAACCCAGCAAGCAACGAAAAAGTCAGGAGTGGCCTTAACCTGGTTTGCCGTTCCGCTGCACCTCGACCCCTCATTATGTCTTAGCGCCTGATTTTTTCCGTTTTCCCTCTTCACCCCTCGGAAGCCGACAAGCGAGCTTTGGTCGCATACGAACAGCTTGCAGCTCTTGTGCCAATTAGCAGGATGTCGGACCAGCAAGCATGGGCAACCATGCCCACGTATGAGCGTTGGCTGAACGGAGAACGGATGCCGAATCTCATTCCGACGGTAAGGTGAATCGAGGGTCAAGGCGTCCTGACCTGAGCGAGCGGTGCGACTGGGCCACCTCAGAGGTCATCTGCTCGTAACCGCGCGGCCATGGATTCAGCGAGGATCTGTGCCAGCTTCATTTCGAAGGAAGTTCTATGCCACGCAAGCTGCAAGGATTTCATACTGCCTACCCTGACATGGTGTCCAACCCTAATGGGCATCCCCATTCCGACCTCGTAGCTTGCCGGGTCTGCGGAATGTGGATCGCCATGAGCGAGCCGAAGGACATCCGGGCGCACGACGCCGAGCATGAAGCCTTGTCTCACGGTGGAGCACCCCTGGTCGTGCGTGAAATCCTTAAGACAGTGGGCTGGAATCTGGCACATCAGGATCGCCCATTGGATCTCGTCCGTTACACGTCGGATGATGGCAAGCTAGCCGTTGTCTATGGCTGGTGGATGCGTGCGCTCTATCGCGGGGTACCCCACACCGATTTTGATGCCTACATGGCTGAGCATCTACGCCTTGTGGACTCGATGGTCGCGGGCACCGATGGTGACCTAACGCCCCAGCGCCTCGCAACGAAGCGCTGGGAAAGGTATGCAGGTTGATCAGTTGTACGTCCGTGCTTACACGCGTGCGCTGCTGCACGGGTACGCAGCACTAAGGCGATGTCGGCCCTTCACCAGAGGCGGGCGGCGAACGCCGCCATACCTTGCAGAAGCCAGTCGCTGCCGCAAAGCAATACCAACATACCGGCCACAGCAATAGAAGGACCGAACGGAAAAGGAGCGTCGCGGTCTAGACGGCCCAGGAGTACGAACGCCAATGCACAGGCTAGACCGCAGAGCGATGAAATCAGCAGTAGCGCGGGCAAGGCCTGCCAGCCGAACCAGGCGCCCAGCGCTGCCATCAGTTTGAAGTCGCCGTAACCCATACCCTCCTTGCGCCGCAGGAGCTTGAAGAGCCAATAGCCGCCCCACAGCATCAAGTAGCCACCGGCTGCGCCGATAATGGCGTCCTTCGCCGGCACGAAAAAGTCGCAGACGTTGAGGAAGAGTCCAAGCCATAGCAACGGCTGCGTCATTTGGTCTGGCAGCACAAGGCTTTCCGCGTCGATCAGCGCCAGCGCCAGTAGCGACCAGCCAAGCACCATGCCGGCCAAGGCCTGCCAGGTCGTCCCTAGCAGCCACAGTGCAGCCATGGCAACCGCTGCACCCGTCAGCTCGACCGCCAGGTAGCGCCAGCCAATCGGCGCTCTGCAGGCCCGGCATCTACCTCGCAGCAGCAGGAAGCCGATAACGGGGACATTGTGCCAGGGTGCCACGGGAAGGTGGCAATGTGGGCAGTGGGAGCGCGGCACCGCTAGATCATAGGGGGCGGGATAAGGCAGCGGTTCGTTGCGTAGCGACGCAATATAGTTGGCCTCACTCCGTTCCATCATGAGAGGCAAGCGATGGATCACGACGTTGAGAAAACTGCCGACTACCAGTCCGAGCAGCGCGGCCCCGACGAACACAAGCCATGGCGGCAGCGCCGACAGCGCGGAAACGTCCCATGTCCCGTACGCGCCAGCGCCTGGAAAATGTATATTCACCACAATAGGAACTACACCTTCATGCGCGGGCGAGCGCGAGTGTTCGCCACTCCCTCTTCCTCTTGCACAACGGGCTCAGAAATCTGTAGCGGCGGATCGCCATAGACCCGAACACCGCAGCAAGGGTCGAAATCCGGATCGTCGGGCCCTCGCCCACAGGCATCAACAGTGCACGTGGTGTATGCGTACATTTCCGCGCAGTCGCGGCGAAGTCTGTCCAGCGATAGCGTGGGATCCTCCGAGACCGGGTCATACCCGACGGTGTCCACATACCAAGCCACGCATTCGGCCTGGCTCATGGTTGCGAAGTCCGGATTGCTCATTGGTGCTGCTCCTTTACATCCTCAAGGCAGGCACGTCCTTGGTCGCGTCCTTCCAGAACGCACTGAGCTTGCTGAGCTTCTCCTGTGCCGTGCGACAGAACTCACTGAAGTCCCCGGGGGAATGCGCCTCCAGGCGGTCCACATCCACGCGCAGGCGGACGACACCCTGCTCGAAAGCTTCCCGAATACCTTTCATCACGCCGTCGATGGCGCTTGAGGTGTCGTGGCTGATGACACTTGCGGCCTTTGCGCCGTCCTGGATCTCCTGGAGGGCGCGGAAACTGGCCACGAAGGCCTTCACCAGTGCTCTAACGGACGAAGAAGGCGCGCGCTCCCCGGAAACGGAGTGATCCACCACTCTGGCAAAGGCCTGAGTTGTGGCCGCTATCGCATCGACCGCCGTCTCCACGCGCCAGAGGCGAAACGCCGCAATCGCATCGGCCGGATCCGGCACAACACTGTTTGACACACCGGCTACCAGACTATGGTTGCTCTCTTCGGCAGTTTTCATGTTGCTTAGGTCCATTGGCCTATCGGGCATTCGTACTCTGAGCGCGCAATAGCTGGGCCTCGATAGACGGGCGCATCTCTACTCGTGTCTGGGCCGCCAACAGCTGGCCAAGAGCTACGCCAACCTTCTCCATCATTCGCAGATTCTGCAGTTGCAACTCGTTGGAGTAGGCCTGCATGAAAACCATCTCGCGCTGCAGCTTCTCCGGGCTCGCCTCCGCTGCCATGGCGATTACCCAGTAGGGGTTACGGAAGCGCCGACCCGACTCGAAGTCCATCATCTCCGCGAGGCTCATCGCGCCATTCTTGGCTTGCTTGGATGCGGTCATGTCGAAGTACTTGGCGGCGTGATCTGCCTTCTTGATCTCCTGCACCAACTGGTTGCTGCCGGGGAAAGGCATCCGAGAGGCGATCAAATCGAACTGGATCTTTTCGGCTGCGCTCATGTTCGCCTGATACATCTTCTGCAGGGCGATATAGCTCTTGCCCTGCTCGCTGGCCGCCTCGGCTTTGGTTATGTTCTGCGGAGGGTGTGGATCGAGCGACAGCCTGGCGTAAGCGCGTGCCGCCTCCTCCTGTTCCGCCGAGAATGTCAGCTCAGGATCCTTGCCCGGCTTGCCGGCCCCCGTGAGGATCGATTCGACGTTCGCGTCGGCATCTGGCATGGTTGAAGCATTACAGCCCGCGTAACCCAAACGCTGTTCAACTGCGTTGCAGTACTTCGCCATATGGATGGCGTGCGACTGCCTACGTGCAACCTCGGGCGACGGGAAAGGATCGTTCAGCGCTTTACTAAGCACGGGGCTCGTTACCGCGGCCCCCCCGCCGCGCTTGTACCCTGACGATTTGCCACCCGTCGCAATCGTTGCCTGGCCCGCGTAGTTACCGCTCGAGTTCGAACATGGGTCAATGGGCAGCTCCGTCTCCCGTTCCACACGCTCCTTCTCGGCTCGTCGGCTCACCTCGACCTCCAGTTCGCGCTGCTGGTTGGCCGATTGCACAACAGCGTCGGAAACCTTCGATCCCACATTCGCCAAGTTGGTACTGAGCAGATTGATGGCATTAGTAATTGTTGCCCCAAGTGAGCTTGACGTACTAGTGATCGTCGTAGAAATCATGGTACTTGCCGCCTGGACTGCACCAACGACGCAGCGGGCGGCACTAGGTAGTCCTCGAAGTCCTTGAACTGGCGCGACCCCTGTAAACCATCGAGTTGTACCCAATGTTCGAGTATGCATGGCTGCCTCCTGAACAGCGTTGTCGCGCCAGCTGGCGGCCGACGGCATTCTAGGTGCAGACGACGGCGCCTCCATGCGGCGAGCGGCCCATGCGGCATAGTCGGCTACGTAATCGGCAAAGCGGGATTGATCCACGCAGGCCAGCACTTTGTTTTCGTTCTTCATGATCGTGTCTCCTATCAATGGCCCATCAGCATGTCGTCGGCACCGTCTTTGTCATGCACGGCGAACTTGTCCACCAGTGTGGCGCTGGCTTCGTTCAGGCCGATGACTTCGACCTCGGTGGCTTCACGGCGGAACTTGATGACCACCTTGTCCAAGGCGCTGACGGCGGTGATGTCCCAGAAGTGGGTGCGGCTCACGTCGATACGCACCTTCTCGATGACTTCTTTGTAGTCGAAAGCATTGATGAAGCGTTCCGACGAGGCGAAGAACACCTGGCCGGTGATGGTGTAGGTGCGCACGCGGCCTTCGTCTTCCGTGCGAGAGGTGACGCGCAGAATCTGGCCTACCTTGTGCGCGAAGAAGAAGCCCGACAACAACACGCCGACCAGCACGCCCTTGGCCAAGTCGTGGGTGCCGACCGTCACCACCACGGTGGCCAGCATCACCATGCTGGAGCTTTTTGGGTGCTCGCGCAGATTGCGGATAGAGGCCCAGTTGAAGGTGCCGATGGACACCATGATCATCACCGCGACCAATGCGGCCATCGGAATGCGGGCCACCCAGTCACCGATGAACACCACCATCAGCAGCAAGAACACGCCAGCGGCCAGCGTGGAGAGACGACCACGGCCACCGGATTTCACGTTGATGACCGACTGGCCGATCATGGCGCAGCCCGCCATGCCACCCAGGAAGCCGGTAGCAATATTCGCCACGCCCTGACCCACGCATTCGCGGTTCTTGTTGCTGTTGGAGTCGGTCAAGTCATCGACGATGGAGGCCGTCATCATGGATTCCAGCAGGCCGACGACCGCCAAGGTGGCCGAGACCGGGAAGATGATTTTGAGCGTTTCGAGGTTCAGCGGCACATCGGGCAGCAGGAACACTGGCAGGCTGTCGGGCAGTTTGCCCATGTCGCCCACGGTGCGAATGTCGAGGCCAAGGAAGATTGCCACGCCGGTCAGCACGACGATGGCGACCAGCGGCGACGGCACGGCCTTGGTGATGTAGGGGAAGCCGTAGATGATGCCAAGGCCTGCCGCCGTCATGGCATAGACATGCCAAGTCACATTGGTTAGCTCGGGTAACTGCGCCATGAAGATCAGGATGGCCAGCGCGTTGACGAAGCCGGTGATGACCGAGCGAGAGACAAAGCGCATCAATGCACCGAGCTTGAGCCAGCCCGCGAGAATTTGCAGCACGCCGGTCAGCACCGTGGCAGCCAGCAGGTATTGCAGGCCGTGGTCTTTGACCAGGGTCACCATCAGCAGCGCCATCGCACCTGTGGCCGCAGACACCATGCCAGGGCGACCGCCTGCAAAGGCAATGATCGCGGCAATGCTGAATGAGGCGTAAAGGCCGACCTTGGGATCGACGCCTGCAATGATCGAGAAGGCAATTGCCTCGGGGATCAGTGCTAGCGCGACGACGATGCCCGCTAGTAAGTCGTTTCGGACATTGGAAAGCCAGTCCTGGCGTAAGGATTTCATCATTCTTCTATTCCGTGTGGTTGCCAGCCAGTGGTGGCAGTTGGGGCGAACGCAAGCGCGTCTTACCGGCCAACGGAATAGAGAACGAACCCCGAGTGATCCGGGGCCAGCAAGACGCAGTGAATCGGACGTGCAGCCTCGTGCGAGCGTGTGTGTATTTGAAGCTGGCTCGCAGCGAGAAAGAGGCTTACACGGGTAGGAACTCCGATAGTCGGTTTGCTGGTTCTTTTGGGAGGGGACATTTTACCTTCTTTGCGGCGGTGCAGCAACAATAATGTCAGTCTGAGCTATGCCTCAATCTGACGGTAGCGAGTCGCAGGCGTTCGGATCGGCATCGGTTTCGTTCCCTGTCTTGGCACGCGCTTCGAAGCGTTGATAACACTCCAACCCGCAGAAGTGCTCGACGTATTCCGCGCCTTCCGGGGTGAAGGCGGCATCGAGCGGGATTTCCTTGCAGCACACGCAGCAACTGGTGGTGGTCGAGTCACTTGCATTCATGGTGGCACCCCTCCATTGACTGACGAAGACGGCGAATGCCGCCGCCGGCATTGGCTTCGCGAACAGGAAGCCTTGTCCTGTGTCGCAGTCCGCTTGTCGCAATAGATCAAGACTCGCCGATGTTTCCACGCCTTCAGCCACCACATCCATGCCCAGCCCGTGCGCAAGCTGAATCACGGTGTGCACGATGGTTTGGTCGCGGCGGTCGTTGGCGAGCCCGGCGACAAACGATTGGTCGATCTTGAGCGTGCTGATTGGGCAGCACTTCAGATGTTGCAGACAGGAATACCCCGTCCCGAAGTCATCGGCGGCGAAGCGCACACCGATCTGCCGCAAGGCGTCCAGGGCGGGGAAGATCGCCGGATCACCAAACGCGACCGATTCGGTCAGCTCGATTTCGAGATACTCGGCGGGCAACTCGGCATCAGCCAGCACGCCCTTTACCCACCCGTCGAAGTCCGGTCCCACTTGGCTCGCCGAAACATTGACGGCCAGCCGGAACGGTCGCCATGCCAGCATTCGCCAGTCACGCATCTGGCGGCAGGCTTCGCCCAGCACCCAAGCGCCGATTTCAGGCATCAGGCCGGACGATTCGACCACGGGCAGGAACTGGCCCGGTGGCAATAGTCCAAGCGTCGGATGACGCCAGCGCAACAGGGCTTCCGCGCCGACAATCCCACCACTGCGCAGATCGACGACGGGCTGGTAGTGCAGTTCAAGCTGCCCGCGCTCGACCGCTTGGGCCAGTTCCGGCGTCGTCCATCCATCCGGCCGGAAAGCGCTCATTCTCTTTCCCTGAATGCCCGCAACGCCCGCGACAGGGACAGAAGGAACAGGCCGGTCAAACCGAGCGCCGCGATGACCCAATGCTCGCCGAGGAAAGCACCGGCGGTTGTGCCGGCCAGCACGACAGCGAGGATGGGCAGGTGGCAGGGGCAAGTCAGCACAGCCAGTCCGCCCCACAGGTAGCCGGTGATCGGTTTGTGCGTCTCGGACGGCAAGCGCTCGGGGTTGTTCATGGCAGACTCTCCGCGTGCTGTGCCGGCTCGGTCGGCAGGGTGGCCAACTGCACTTCCAGATCGGCCAACGCTTCGCGCCGACGCTCGACGAACTGACGCAGCAGGGCAAGCTGCGCGGCCGCTTCGTCGCCGTCCGCCGCATCCAGCGCCCGGCACAGCCGCGCCAGCGCGTCGAGGCCGATGCCCGCCTCGAAGGCCGCCCGCACGAAGCACAGCCGTTGCAAGGCGGCGTCATCGAACAAGCCGTAGCCGCCTGGTGTGCACGCCACCGGGCGCAGCAATCCGCGCAGCAGGTAGTCGCGCACGATATGCACGCTCACCCCGGCATCAAGAGCCAGCCGGGACACCGTGTAGGCGTTCATTGAACACCTCCTTTTTCTCACCCGGCGCAGCAGGAAAGCTGCTTCACATCCTTGTTGAAGGTCTGCGCCGCGAGCTTCAACCCCTCGACCATCGTCAGGTAGGGGAACAACTGGTCGGCCAGTTCCTGCACCGTCATGCGGTTGCGAATGGCCAGAGCCGCCGTCTGGATCAGTTCACCCGCTTCCGGCGCGACCGCCTGTACGCCGATCAGCCGATGGCTGCCTTCCTCGATAACCAACTTGATGAAGCCGCGTGTGTCGAAGTTGGCGAGCGCACGCGGCACGTTGTCCAAGGTCAAGGTGCGGCTGTCGGTCTCGATCCCGTCGTGGTGGGCTTCCGCCTCGCTGTAGCCCACGGTCGCCACTTGCGGATCGGTGAACACCACGGCCGGCATTGCGGTCAGGTCGAGCGCCGCATCGCCGCCGGTCATGTTGATCGCGGCACGGGTGCCGGCCGCTGCCGCCACATAGACGAACTGCGGCTGGTCGGTGCAGTCGCCGGCCGCGTAGATGTTCGGGTTGCTCGTGCGCATGCCTTGGTCGATGACGATGGCACCTTGCGCATTGACAGTGACCCCCGCTGCGTCCAGCGCGAGGCTGCGCGTGTTCGGTGTCCGACCGGTGGCAACCAGCAGTTTGTCGGCGCGCAATTCACCGTGCGTGGTGGTCAGCACGAATTCACCGTCCATATGGGCGACCTGGCTGGCTTGCGTGTGCTCCAGCACCTCGATGCCCTCGGCACGGAAAGCGGCTGTCACCGCCTCGCCGATGGCCGGGTCTTCACGGAAGAACAAGGTATTGCGCGCCAGGACCGTGACCTTGCTGCCCAGCCGGGCAAAGGCTTGCGCCAGCTCCAGCGCCACCACCGACGAGCCGATTACGGCAAGGCGTTCGGGAATGGTGTCGCTCGCCAGGGCCTCGGTGGAAGTCCAGTAGGGTGACTCTTTCAAGCCCGGAATCGGCGGGACCGCCGGGCTGGCACCCGTGGCGACCAGGCAGCGGTCGAACATCACGACGCGCTCGCCACCCTCGTTCAAACGGACGGTAAGGCTCTGGTCGTCCTTGAAGCGCGCCTCACCGTGCACAACGGTGATGGCCGGATTACCGCCCAGGATGCCTTCGTACTTGGCGTGCCGCAGTTCGTCGACGCGGGCCTGCTGCTGGGCCAGCAGCTTACTGCGGTCAATCGTAGGCACAGTTGCCGCAATACCGCCATCGAACGGGCTTTCCCGGCGCAGATGGGCGATGTGGGCGGCGCGGATCATGATCTTGGACGGCACACAGCCGACATTGACGCAGGTGCCGCCGATGGTGCCGCGCTCGATCAGCGTGACCTGCGCGCCTTGCTCGACGGCCTTCAGCGCCGCCGCCATCGCGGCTCCACCGCTGCCAATGACCGCTACCTGCACCGGGGGCTCGTTGCCACTGTGCTTTTCGGCGGCGGCCATCCATCCCCGCACCTTGTCGAGCAGTCCGACGCGGTTGTCCGCCAGTGGCGCATCGGCTAGCGTTGCCTTGTAGCCCAGTCCGGCCACGGCGGCAGTCAGCGCGTCCGGCGATGTGCCCGGCACGATGGCGAGTTGCGCTGTGCCCTTCGGATAGGACACCAGCGCCGACTGCACGCCTGGCACTTTTTCCAGCGCTTCCTTGACGTGCGCCGCGCACGAGTCGCAAGTCATGCCGGTGATTTTTAGATGGGTCATGCAACAGATCCTTTATCGTTTGTGGCGCCAGACAATGACGTCCGTTGTGCTGCGGTGCCGTTTTCAGTGACTCACTGCTTGACGCTGGACGGATAGCCCGCGTCTGCGGTTGCCTTGGTCAGCTTCTGCACGCTGGTCTTGGCATCGTCGAAGGTGACGACCGCTTGGCGTGTCTCGAAAGTCACGTCAACTTTGCTGACGCCTTCGACCTTGGAAATCGCCTTCTTGACAGTGATCGGGCAGGCGGAGCAGGTCATGCCCGGTACGGACAGCGTGACGGTCTGGGTGGCGGCCCAGACGGGGGCAACAACGGCGGCGAGGGCGAGGGAGGCAAACAGTTTCTTCATGGTGAACTCCGATCAGTAGAAAAATGGCATGACGTAGGGAAATCCGAGCGCGACCAGAACCAGCGCGGCCACGATCCAGAAAATGAGCTTGTAAGTAGCTCGCACTTGGGGAATCGCGCAGACCTCACCCGGTTTGCAGGCCGCTGCCTGCCGGTAGATGCGCCGCCAGGCGAAGAACAACGCCACCAGCGCCACGCCGATAAAGATGGGGCGATAGGGTTCCAACACCGCCAAGTTGCCGATCCAAGCGCCGCTGAACCCCAAGGCGATCAGAACCAACGGCCCGAGGCAGCAAGCCGAGGCGAGGATGGCGGCAAGCCCTCCAGTGAAGAGCGCGCCGCGCCCGGTTTTTGGTTCAGACATGCGCTTGTCCTTTCGAATTGAAATTGGATAGCGTAACCTTACTTCCGTACTCATGTACGGAGTCAAGCGATATGGAAAACAATTTGGAGAACCTGACCATTGGCGTTTTCGCCAAGGCGGCCGGGGTCAATGTGGAGACCATCCGTTTCTATCAGCGCAAGGGCTTGTTGCTGGAGCCTGACAAGCCCTATGGCAGCATCCGCCGCTATGGCGAGGCGGATGTAACGCGGGTGCGCTTCGTGAAATCAGCCCAGCGGCTGGGCTTCAGCCTGGATGAGATCGCCGAGCTGCTGCGGCTGGAGGATGGCACCCATTGCGAGGAAGCCAGCAGTCTGGCCGAGCACAAGCTCAAGGACGTGCGCGAGAAAATGGCTGACCTGGCGCGCATGGAGGCCGTGCTGTCTGAGTTGGTGTGCGCCTGCCATGCGCGAAGGGGGAACGTTTCCTGCCCGCTGATCGCGTCACTACAGGGTGGAGCAAGCTTGGCAGGTTCGGCTATGCCTTAGCGTGCTTTATTTTCCGTTTTCTGAGACGACCCCCTGACGGCAGCCCGGCGCTGGGTACAGTGGCGTAACCCCTTGCTAAGCCCACCGGAGGCCGGGATTGCCGCTGACGGCATGAGCGCGCTTGCCCCGCTTGGCAACGGGGGCACGGTATAGTATCGACGGGGTGGCAACGTCGGGAGCATCGGATGCGAACAAGAATACGGAAGTCGGGCAAGGGCGCCTCGCTCCGGCTCCCGGCCGAGATCGTGGCAGCGACCAGGGATGAGTATGACGTAGAGGCTCTGATCACCGGCATCACACCTGAAAACCGCCACGGTGAAGTGGATTTCGGCCCGGCCGTGGGCCAAGAACGGCAGACATCCGGCCATCAAACGACGTCTGCCAAGCCCCATTCACCGAGCAGACGCCGGCCATGATGGCTGCGGGCACAGCGGCTCCTCTTCCAGGCTGCTATACAATCGATGCATGAAACCCGTGGATGGCTCGCGCATACGCTATGGCGACCAAGTGCGCCTTGCGTTGATTGATGGCCATCACTATTCGATGGCTGAGGCGACGCGCGCTTGTGGTTTGTATGGTCGGCTGATTGAAACAGGGCACCGCCTCGCCAGCCCGGCGTCACTCGTAGCGGTGCAGATCGCGCGCCGCGACCGCGCTGCCGCCAGTGCCCTGCAGCTGGAACGGCGCGTCAAGGCGCCTCCGCGTCGACCGTTTTAGCCCGCCTGCCGTCACAGGCGGCTTTTTTGTCGCCCCACCGTACCGGCAGCCGATCGGTGCGCTTCATCCCTGGCCGCACCAGCCTACTCGCTACGGCCGGCTGTCCCAGAACATCCGCGGAACGCGACCACGATGCCCAACTGATAGCTGCCGGCCCGGTCGGTGCCCTGATTTCGGGCTGGGATTTGACCGTAGAGGGTTGGCGGCCGCCGGCGGTCCCTCGTGCGCCCGGCCCGCCAGCGCCGCCCCCTCACCCTCGAGCCCGGTGGTCGGCCGATCGCCAATGCAGAAGCGAGGCTCCCTGCTCATCACTGCGCAAGCGCACACAGTAGAGGGGATCCTGGCGGTGGGAAGGGTGGCTGCCGGCTTCAATATCGTCCAACCAGCGCGTGATGGCGCGATGCTCGCTGTCGATCTCCCAACGCGCGGCAGTTCGGAACAGGTCAAGCAATGGGGAGTCCCGATTCCATTCGCAGCAGGGCCATACCCGTTGCATGAGGTAAAGATAACCGTCCGGAGACACCTGCGCTCCCTCCTTATAGGAGAGCACGCCAGCATCGCGCATCGCGTGCGATTCCTTCAGAAAGCGATACATCTCTTGCTGCGCGAGCCGCGACGGCAGCGCCCTGCCCCGGCGTCCCCAGTCCAGCTCCAGGTCCTGCAATGCCACTTCAAACGGACACTGCCGTGATGCTTCGCCCAACTCATCACGTTGGGTCTTGATCCAAAAGACCTCGCCGAACCCGGCCTTGACGCGCTCCCACCGACACCCGCAGGTGCCATGGCGCTGCCGGATCTGCTGCTGGACGGACTGGCAGTACCACGCTGGCGAGCCGTCGGACGTATCGCCGCTGTCCTTGTAGAACGCAAACAGGGCGTCAAACCGCAAGCCACGCTCGCCAAGGCGCGCCAGCTCGCGACTGACTGCGCGCGGAAAACGCGCCTGATGGACGACCCAAGCGTCACCGCGGTCGGCAAGCAGTGGCTCGAGCGCGGTGGGCAGGGGGGCAAGCGTGTGCAGCTGGCCAAGGGCCTGCGCCACCGTGACTGCGCCACGATGCGTCCCTGCCTCGGACCGCCACAACTCGCCTGCCTGCATCCGCTTGGAAGCGTCGCACGCGTCGTGCACCCACGCTGCCAAGGTCAGCAGCGCCCCGGGCTCGCGCGTCGGAAATCCGTCCGGGGCGAAGTGCGGCCAAGCGGCGCAATGCCCCTGCATCAGGCGCTTGAACGCCCCCAGGCGGCGCTCACCTATGTTCCCGCTCCGATTGGCCGGCACGGTGGTCAGCGCTGTCAGGTGGACGGGGCACTTGGTTAGCCAGGGCACCTCATGCAGGTAACTGTGATAGCCCTGTTGCGCACAGGCTGCGCAATACCGGACGCTCGACCCCTGACTGTAAGCCGGAGGGGGCGCATAGGTGCCGCACTGCCGAAAATCGAGGGCGTGCTGGAGGACATCGGCCAACCGAGCCGGATCCTCGCCCAAGAGCGATGACACCCGCGCGACGTCATCATCAGAGATGAATCCCGGATGGCGTGGCTCGACTCCCAGGAACGCGGTGCCGGCCCGCGCGGGGACGCCATTGAGCGCACAAAACCTGGCGACGAACGACAGCGCCGACTCGTAGGGGCGCAGATTGCGTGGCCACCAGTTGACCGAAGGATAGCCCGCCACTGCTAACTGCCCGCGGCGATGATTCTCATGTGGTCAGAGAAGTTGGTCTTGGCCAATTCTCTGAGCCAATTCTCGTAGCAGGTCGCCTCGTCCCAGTCCATGCCGCGGGCCAGTTGGAACAGCACGCTCTCGGTCGCCTTGGCAACGTGTTGCATCGGAAACTCATGCCGCCGTCGCGCCTGCTGCGGTGACAACTCGACCAGGGCGTTCCAGAGAAGCTTGGCGCTGCCGGCCAGCCGGCGCCCGCGGGCAAAGTCCTCTGGCGCAAAATACGCCAGAAACGGCACCCCGCTGTCGACGGGCCATTCGGAGTCGACGTCATAGCCGTTCAGCACATACTCGATCTCCTGCACCGAGCGCAGACCGTGAAAGCGCGCATGGGCTGCCATGAAGCGGGCGGCCACATGCGCGTTGCCGGTGCTGGCCATGTATTCATGTCGATAGTTCAATTGATGCGTGCCGACCGAGAAGACGCTGAGCAGGTAACCGTCGTAATCGAGATCGTTCTGCAGGCCCACCAGCCACTTCCACTCGCGCAGCGTCAAATCCTGCGCTTCGTCAATCAACAAGACGACATAGTTGCGACACGCATTGTTGGCGATGGCAATGAAGCGTTGCCGACAGAGATAGGCCGCCTCGACCCGCTTGGGCACCTTGGCCGGGTTGACGAACTCGAAGTGCGACGCCATCAGAATCTGATGCCAGAACGCCGCTTCGTTGGAATGACTGTCGGGGCGTCGGCTCCATACCACCAGGGGCACGACTGCGCTAAATCGCTCCTCCAGCACCTTGCCGACATACCACTGCACGCAACGCGACTTGCCGAGCCGCGACGCACCATAGATATAGCCGCCCGGGCGCTGCTGATCGATCCATTCGCCCATCTGCTCGATCATGGCATGCATCGGCGGCGTGTAGATCGCATACTGCTTGGTCACAATGCAGTGACGCGGATCGATGCGCTCGGGCAGCGAGAACGACACGTTCTACTCCGTTCGCGCCATGCGCCGCGGGGGAAGCTCACCCTTCCCATCCGTGCCCGGGTCACCGGTTGTGTCAGCCCGTGTCACGGCCGGCGCGACCTCGGGCGCCTCCCCACCTCGGGATGACCCGCCGCGACCGCGCTCCAGCGCGGCATCAAGCATCACGGCGCCAATGGAAAGCTGGGAGGCCGCCGCCAAGATGCGCCTGGCTTCCAGGTACGCCGGATGAACCGGGAGCTTCTTGTGCGGCTGCATCTCGACGTACTGGATGAAGGCTTCGATCGCATCGCCGCCGGGGGAAATCGCAAACTGGCCTCTGGCACAAGCGCGGCAGATGGCCGCGCGTACCGCCAGGCTATGCGGCGATAAGTGCCATGGCGGCGCTGCGCGCAGCACCCCCAACGGCACACCATCGAGCGTTGAGGCCAGCGCAACGCGGCAATCGTCCTCTTCATGGCAGATCACCCAGATCTCGGTGCCCACCAGATCCTGCCGGTTGTGCAGTACCTCGTTGCTGTAGCGGCCATAATGGAAGTTCACGTACGGTGCCCGCCCCACCGCCGCGCCGCCCCTGACCACACAACGCCTTCTCACGCTAAACAAGCCTTGCATGGCGGCGGCATCCACCCGGCGCCACGTCTCGCCGCCATGCCGATGCAGGAAGGCCGCATACTGCAAGGGCGTCCGGTTGCCAATGCCGCGGTGAGGGGTAGCGTTATAGTTGGCGATCAGCACGCCCAACAGCTCTTCGGCATATTCGTATTGGAAGCGGCTGGCCAGCGCCACGCCGTCTGGCTCACGGCCCTGCCGATCTTGCGGCTTCGCCCCGGTCGTGTTCGTCAAGCGCTGAAAGCCACGTCCGGCGAGGTTGCGGAAAAACGACTCAATGAACGGGCGATCGTCTTTGCTTCGTCGTGCCGCGAACGAATTGCGCGGCTCCAGCAGTGTCGAACCCACGGCCTGTTGGAGCGCAGCGCGAACGTGCTGGCAGGTTTCCGCCAGTGCGCCGTCGACGCTGGTTTCATCCCAACACAGCCCCACAAAGTCCTCGCCGAGCGAGCCAAGCAGCCCTGCGCCAGGCAAGTATGGGGTGTCGGAAAAGGTCACGGGACGCAGCTTCGGCCGGCTCAGTCCGGTCTTGATTGCCCGCAGGACATCGTCTTTCGAGACTTCTCGCCCGGTGCTGAAGTAGTAGCCAACCACCGCGCGCGAGACCACCTCGAGGATCACAATCACCCAGAGCCGGTGCACGATCTTCTCCGTGAAACCGCCGCCGGCGAGCGGCAGCGACACGCAGAAGCGACCGTCCAGTTTGTGCGCGTCCATTTCGACCCGCTGCATGAACCGCAGGGCCGGCCGACCGGATCCATCGCCGGCCTTCAGCTTGCGCACCAGATCGGCTCCCCCGATGCTGGCCGCGAGCGATTTCGGGTCCGAGGACAGCACCTGTTCAACGAAGCGACAGATCGTGAAGTAAGCGCGAGTCGATGTATTGAACGGCCAGTCGCCGCGCGCCTCATAGCCGCGCTCGCGCAGTTGGTCAAGAAACCACAGCCAATGCCGTCGGGGCGATCGCTTGGCCTCGGATAACCGTTTGGACGATGGGCTGGAGCGAATCCGGGATTCGAATGACAGGCGCAGTTCCGGGTGCGCATCCAGCGTGGCTTGCAGCGCTCCGGCTGCCCCGCCGCCGAACCGGTCGACACGGATTTTCGTGCGGCGGCGGTATGGCCGTACTCTTAGCCACGGCACCAAGCCACGCCAACCATACGGCTGGCCATCTGGATGCGCCTGAAGACAACGCTCGGAAATCAAACGATAAACTTGCTTGTCACTGAACGAGGTCAGACGCTTGATGGTGTGGGCGTCGGCGCCGGAAAGATAAAGCTGGACCGCGTGTTTTCTGGAAAAGTATAAGGCGCGCCGCGGATCGTCGAGCGCGCCCTCGTCTGGCGTTGGCCAACCCGACGTGTCGACGCGTTGGCCACGAACGACTCGCCCGCCGCCGTAATGTTCATCGTTGCCTGGATCCATGAAGCGGTCCTCGACTTGGCAGGACGGGCGACATTGCCTAGGAAAACGTTTGAACGATAGAAGGCTTGCACGAGAATGCAAGCGACGCATCGGGCCAGGGCTGACACGCAGTCAGGCTAGGCGCGTCTCACAGGAGAAGTCCGTAGTGAACTTGCTACAGCCTTTCCCACCCCGTCTGCCGACCGTCGCTGCGGTCCTCTTCCCGACAGTCGCGCGAGGCTGGCAAACTTCCCCAGGACACCAGCAAGCGAGCGTCGTGCCGGGCGGATACGCCCAGTTCATCGCCTGCCGCTCGATCTCTGCACAGATTTGTTACAATTTTTAACTCGATGAGCCAGCCCTCTTTTCATTGTGAGCGGCAATGGGAAACCCCGACGAACTAAGCAGAGAAGAGCTGTTGCTCCGCCTCATCGAGCGCTACGTCATGATTGGTGGCCGTTACTACCGTGACATACCGGCGGAGCAACAGGCGCAATACCTACCCGACGTCTGCGAGAGCGAATCGTATCGATGTGAACGGTTGCGACAGCTGCTATATGAGCACGGCGCATTTCGAGGAGTGCCCTTCCGAAAGGGACCGATCGAGGTGATGGACGCCTTTATCGCCGAGGGTCCGCAGCGGCTTGCGGCAGAGCGCGAGAGACAGCGCGCCAGTGCCGAAGAAGACGAGCAAATGCGGAACCGACTTCTTGCACGGCAAAGAGAGCGCGAACCTCAGATTGACAAGACCGCAGACAAGCACCGCCGGCTGAGCTGGCTACCTTATGAGTCGGGGCCCGAAGGCCAGATTCTCGACCTCGTCAGTGCAAGCGTCAAGAAGTTGCACGCGGTCCAAATCGCCAAGCAGCTCGAGATGGAAGTAGCCGATGTTCTGGAAGGACTGGCGTCGCTGATCAGGTCAGAACGCATTATTGCGAGGGGCGACGGCACGTTTAAACTGGCAGACGAATAACCTGCCGGGGAGACACGCCCCTTCGCACGCTACCTGACAGACTGAAGATGTAACATGGCCGCCGTACATCCAAAGAACACTTTAAGTTGAACCGTTCAACGCAGTAACAATTTTCTGCAACGTTTGTTCAACTAAATTTGTTACTAGGCAAGCGACAAGCAGCGTCACGCCGTCAGTGCGTGAGTAACAAAATTACGCAAAACAACGGTTGGACGCAGATATGCTGGCTACCGCCATAGGGACTCCAACCGCGCACGATACCGAGCAGCGCCGACAAAGTTTGTCCGGTAAAATGCTCAAAAGCGCCAATGTTGTCTAGAATACTGAACATGCCATCCTTCACCGATACCACCTCTGTTCTGGAACGTCACTTGCTGTTGCAGCTCGGCGATCGCATCAAACGCTTGCGCAAGGCACAAGGCGTCAGCACGGTCGAGATGGCAAAGCGCGTTGGCATCTCCCGGACCACTCTCGCGGCCGTTGAAGCGGGCGACCCGGCGCCTTCCATGGGCACGTATCTTCGCGTCATGTCCGTTTTGGGCGTGGCCGCCGATCTTGCCCTGTTGGTTAGCGATACGTTCCAGCCGCCACCGGAGCACTCCGCGGCCGCGTCATCCAGGCGTCCTGCGCCACAGGTCGAAGTCCGGGTCCGGACGGACTCCAGCCGTCACGAGGCGCAGGACCTCCAAAGCATGGCGCTTCACAAGGAAGCGATCCGGCTGATACAGGATGACCCCGCTCTACTAGCTCGGGCTCAGGAAGTCCTCCAGCGATGGCGCGCACAGGGTGGGTCACGGTCCGATTCACTGTGGTCCGAGTGGGAATCGATCCTTGCGAAGCGATCCTGGCGCAAAGCGCTTGGCCGGACGCGGCGTGCTCAGGAACTCCGCCAGGCCTCTCCTCTGCCCACGGTGTTACCAGACGACGTGCGGCGCAATGTGTTAGCGCAGGTCCAAGCATTGAAGACCGGCGTTATCCTCGGAGAGACGCATGAACCGTGAAGATCTGGAACACATCATCCGAGCGGCTGCCGACATCACGAACGAGTACGAGTTCGTCGTTGTTGGCAGTCAATCGATTCTGGGCCCGATCCCTAATCCCCCGGCGATTTTCACCATGTCGGCGGAGGCTGACATCTACCCGCTCAATGCTATCCACAAGGCGGATGAAATCGATGCCGCCATCGGCGAAGGCTCCCGCTTTCACGAGACTTACGGATACTACGCGCAAGGAGTCGGACCAGAGACAGCGTGTCTGCCGGCCGGATGGCAGAGCCGGTTGCAGCGCATCCAGACGTCCGGCACCAACGGGCGCGTAGCCTATTGCCTGGACGTCCTGGACCTTTTTATGGCCAAGGCTGCCGCGGATCGCGACAAAGATCGCGTCTTTTGCATGGCCTTGATTCAGCACGGCTATGTTTCGCCGGACGCCGCTATCAATCGCGTCAACGACATGCCGATGGAAAGGGCTGCTCAGGGACGGCTACGTGCCCGCATCAAGCGCTGGACAAAGGCCTTGCGCGAACAAGGTCATGAGATTCCCGGCGACGCCGCCTAGATTCCACCATCAGGCAATGCGCTGTGAACAAGTGCGGCTTCGCGCCGGCGCTCCGAGGCCGGCGCAATGGGCAAGCAACATGCTTGTCCCGTGCTGACGTGTGGCGCTACCGCGGACGTTGATGCCGGCGAACGGGCGGGCCAGGACGCAGCGCTGCTGCACGAGCCATCGGAACATCGCACCGGGGATCGACAATGCATTTCATCAGCGCCGCTCATCCCCGCGCCGCTCATCCTCCTCCCGCCATTGCCGGCGCTGCCGCCGCAGTCGCCTCAACGCCGGCATGCCAACCCGCCATGCACGCCGGGCCTGCGCTCCGGGATGGGGATCGACCAGCAGGCTTAGCGCGCGCGCGTAGTCGCGCACCAGACCGGGCGTCCATGCCATGGTCTTGGCCCGCTTGCGGATCTGCGCGGCAAGCCACAATTCGGGCGTCAGCATCGTCTTGAGCAGCAGGCCCCAGCTGTGGCGATGGCCGTGCCGGCGCATCAGCGCGCCCTCCAGGGCCGCTTCCAGCCCCCGTGCCACGCTGACCGCGCAGTTGCGATATGTCAGGTTGTAGGTCGTGTCCGAGCGCCACGCATTCCAGAATCGCTCCAGCCGCGCCGGATCATAATTGCGCAGGTGCACGCGCGCTGTGGAATCGCCGCGGCGAGCCGATTCCGTGGCGTAGTCAGGTTCGAACCGCCCTGGCACATCGTTGTCGCTGGACGCACGCAGCGCTTGCGCGACGCGGTCGGGGGTACGGTTCAATGGCGTGGCCGGATCGAAGCTGATGTAGATGCCTTCCGGCGATTCCAGCGCGGCATGGCCGGTCCAGATCGCGCCGTTGGCGTCGACGGCGGCGATATAGCGGTCAACCACCGGGCGCCGCCGCAGCGGACGCTCGACCGAGCCGGATGGCGTCCAGACATGGACCGTCAGTGCGGGGCCATCCTTGGCAGGAAGCGTGGCGGATGGCTCGGGCTGCTGAAACAGCAGCGTCTTCGTGACCTTGTGCACCGGCTCGTGCGCCGCGCCCGTACGAACCGGCGGAGAACCGGCTTTCGTCCTACCGCCCTCCTCTGCCCCGGCGCGCCGCCGTCGCGGACCATGCATGAGGCTTTCGATCGTTGCGCTCTCGGGAACGCGCATCGCGCGGTAGGCCAGCATGACCATGCCCCAGCCGCCGAACAACAGCCACAGCGACAGTGCGTAAGGCACGGTGCCCCGATAGTTCGTCGGATAAGGCTGAAAGAAGAACATCGCGATCAGGATCTCGATCGCCCCCATGCCCACGGCGATGCGCCAGCGCGGAAACCGCACCACGCTCGCCGAGACGCATTGCAGCAGGCCATCGAGCAGGAACAGCGTGCCGAAGAGCATCGACAGCCAGAAGTGGCCATGATGATGGCCTGCCAGAACAAGGGAGGCCGCGATTATCAGGGACAGTCCCTTGAACACGCGCATGCTGCGCATGCCGCCCGCGCCGACGAACGCGACCACCAGCGTACCGATGCCGCCGGCCATCAGCAGCAGCGCAAACAGCTCGAGCGGAAAGTAGACGGCGCCGTCCAATCCGTCGATGAACAGCACGATGCCGGCCAGTAGAAAGGCGATGCCGAGCCAGAACATTCCGCGTGCCCGTTGGCGCAGATAGTCGAATCCCAGCATGATCAGCGCGAGCCGGATCATCGTTCCCCCAAGGACGATATGCTCCACGGGGATTCTAGTCACTATGTTGCGCCTGCGCGACCTTGTACTACTATCCTCATCGACGCATGCCGGCCGCGTCCGCGGCCCGCTCCGGCAGGGATTCGGATCTATGGGGGATACCGATGCAGTCTGCAGGCACCCGCTTCATCGTCGTGGCGATCCTCGTCGCCATTGCCTATCTGGCCGTGGGCATGCTGTCGCGCGCCATGGCCGCGAGCGATACGCAGGCTGTCGCCGTATGGCTGGCTGGCGGCGTCAGCTTCGGCGCCTGGCTGGTGAGCCCGCCAGGCATGCGGGCGGCAATACTGGCCGGTACCGTCGTTGCCGCAGCCATCTGGGGAATCGCGGGACACGCCCTGCCCTTCGGCGCCGCGCTCGCATTCTCCGCGATCGAGACTGCCAGCATTGCGATCGGCGCCTGGATCGCCTCCCTTCGCCAACAGGCCGCCCGGCCGCTGCAGGCCGCGGCGCTGCTCGTGGCAGGCGCCATCGTCACCAGCGTGGCAGGCGCGACGCTCGCCGTGGAACTCTGGCGCTGGCTGCAACCGGGGGGCGCTATCGATCTGGCTCGGGAATGGCGCGCCTGGGCGTTTTCCACGATCGTCGGCATCCTGCTCGTCGCGCCCGTGATCGTCGGCTTCAAGGGATTTGCCGTCAAGCGTTCCGGCGGCATGCCGATGAAGCAGTTCGGCGCCGGTGCGGCCATGTTCGCGCTGTTCCTGCTGACGACCCTGATCGTCTTCGATCGCAGCGTGCATCAGCGCTTCGGCGACGTGGCGGCGACGCTCACTTACCTGCCGATGCCGTTCCTGCTGCTGGCATCGATGTTCTGGGGCCCGCGCGGCGGCGCCGTTGCCACGCTGGTGGGCGCGCTGCTGATCATCTGGCTGACCGCGCACGGCGGCGGACCGTTTGCGATCCGCGAAAGTTTTCCGGGCGAGTCGGTGGTGGAGGTGCAGGCTTATGTCTGGGTGTGGGCAGTGCTGCTTCTCGCCGGTCGCGCGCTCAACGAGGCGCGACGAACCGCGCTGGCCAAGGCACGCGACTGGCAGCTGCGCTACGAGCGGACGCTGCAGGCCAATGGCGTGGCAAGCGTCGAGTTCGATGCCGTCACCGGCGTCGCGTGGTGGGGAGAATCGGCCGAAGCCGTACTCGGCGCCGAGGCGGCGCAGCTGCGCAATATCCGCGACTGGCTCGACCGCGTCGACGATGCCGACCGGCCACTGGCGCAGGCGGGCTGGGAAGCCGTGTCAGCCGGCCATCGCGACATGAGCACCGATGCGTATGACATCCGGCTCGACGGACGCGATCTGCATGTGCAGGCGCGCCTTGCACCGGTAAGGGGGCCGGATGGCGGCGTCGAGCGCGTGGCATGCCTGCTGCGCCTGGTCACGCCCGTGGGCGCGGAACGCCATGCGTGAGCCCGGCGTCTTCCTGATCCACGGTCTGGGCGGCACCCAGTACGACCTGGGCTCGATGCACAAGCGGCTCAAGAACGCGGGATTCGTCACGCATTCGCTGACCTTGCCGGGTCACGGCACGAAGCCGGAGGACCTCGTCGACGTGCGCGCGGAGGACTGGCTCGAAGCGGTGCGGGCGAAGTACCACGAAATCATCGGCCAGCATGACGTGCTGCATCTGATGGGCATGTGCATGGGATCGCTGCTGGCGGTGGAAACCGCCAAGCGGGAACGCCATGCCAAGGGGAAGCTCGTGGTGCTGGCGCCGCCGGTCTACATCGACGGCTGGGCCACGCCTTGGTATCGCGGTGCGCGCAGCCTGCTCTATCGCGTACCGGGCGTGCCGGCGCGGATGAAGGTCATGGAAGAAGACCCGTACGGCATCAAGAACGAGCAACTGCGCGCCATCGTCAAGGCCAAGTTCGAACGCGGCGAGAATTTCCACTATGGATGGGTGCCGCTCGCCTGCATCCGCGAAGTCGACCGGCTGCGAGGCTTCGTCATGACGGGCCTGGACCGGATCGCCTGCCCGACGCTGGTTGTCCATGCGCGCGAGGACGAGCTGACCAGCCTGCGCTCGGCCACTTACCTCGTCGAACATATCGGCGGCAGCAAGCGCGCCGGCCTGGCCCGCATGGTGGTGCTCGAGGACAGCTACCACATGGTCTGCGTCGACAACGATCGCGAAATCGTCGCCCGCAACGTGCTGGAATTCTTCGATGTCACGGCCGCGGCCTCGCTCGGCATGGGACCGGTGGACGCGGCCATGACGCCCGCCGAGGTACTGGCGCTGCTCGAAACCGCCCGGCGCCTGCTCGAATCCGGAGACTTCGCGGGCCTCTACGCCGCCGGCATTCCGGACTTTGCGTGGCTGCAACCGGGTGCGAACCGCGCGACGGGCGTCTATCGCGGCGGCAAAGGCCTCGCCCGGCTCAAGGGCTGGGCGATGGGCGAGCCGCCGTTGCGCTTCGGCGCCTTCGGCATGCCGAGCCTGAACGCCGGCGTGGCGGTGTTGCCGGCCACGCTGATGGCCGGCGAGGCGCTTGCATCGCCCGGCGTGCTGGCGCTTGCCATGCGCGCCGGCAAGCTGCTGGAGGCGCGCTGGTTTCCCGACGATGTCACGCTGGAAGACCGCTTCTTCGGCGGCGAGCCGGTTCCCGAGGGCCCGAGCCCGCAGGAAAAGGCGTTCTCGGAAGCGGCGGCACTGTCAAAGACGCTGCGCCAGGCGCCGGACAACGACACGCTGCTGGCCCTCTACGCGCTCTACAAGCAAGGCAGCATCGGTGACGTGGTGGGCGAGCGCCCCGGCGTCATGGATGTCGTGGGCCGCGCCAAATACGATGCCTGGGCCGCGCGCAAGGGCATGACGACGCAGGCGGCCATGCAGGCCTACGTCAGCCTCGTGCAGGAGCTGCGGGCCAGGGAGGAGGCGGCGGTGTCGTAGCGGATATCCGTGCATCGAGTTGAACTCGCCTCTCGACAGATTCAATCCTTCAGCTCCTCTCTCAACTTCGGCTCGCCGGTGCGAGGATCCGTCACGGTGACATTCTCCAGCGCCTTGATTCGCCAATCGCCCTCCTGTCGCGTCAGCACCGCAAGGATCACTGTATCCACAGCATGCGGGCCCGCTGGATGAGCCGTTCCAGCCGTCAGTCGACTCCAAAAATGCATCACCACCGCTTCGGGGCCGATGGTCACCACGTGTATCAGTTCGTTTTCGAGCGTGGAATCACTGTAGATCGTTGCGTGAATCGGAGCGTGCATCTCGACAATCGCCTCGACGCCGCGCACGTAGCGCCCAAACCGGTTCACGAATGTCGCATCCTCATGGAACAATGCTGCGAAGGATTCCATATCGTGCCGATTCCACGCGTTCTGAAACGCGTGCAACGCTTCTTCTGGGTGTTTCATATCGCTGGTATCGCGGAACGTTGTAGCGGTTTTTTCTGGCCATTTCATGATAGCAGTCAGCGAAAATCCACGTCGTGATTACGCAACCTGCCTCCGCGCCCCGCGCAACCGCCGAACAAGAAACGGAGCAATCAACATCGTCCCCGACGCCAGCAGCAGCCCCGCCGAAATCGGGCTCGACCACAACACCGCCACGTCGCCATTCGAGATGGACAAGGCGCGGCGCAGATTCTGTTCCAGCATTTCGCCCAGCACGAAACCGAGGATCAGCGCGGACATCGGGAAATCCATCTTGCGCAGGATATACCCGAACACGCCAAGCACCGTCATCAGCACCAGGTCGAAGGTGGTCGCATGCACGGCATAGACGCCGATGGCACTGATCGCGGCGATGGCTGGCACCAGCATCCACATCGGTGTGGACAGTGCACGCGCGAACAGATTGACCAGCGGGATATTCAGCACCAGCAGCATCACGTTGCCGATGAACAGCGAGGCGATCAGGCCCCAGACGATATCCGGCTGCTGGGTAAACAGCATTGGGCCGGGCGTGATGTTGTACAGCGTCAGCGCGCCCATCATCACCGCGGTCGTACCCGAGCCGGGCACGCCGAGGGTCAGCATCGGCACGAAGGAGCCGGTCGCCGAGGCGTTGTTGGCCGCCTCGGGCGCCGCCACGCCGCGAATATCGCCGTGGCCGAAGGTTCCGTTGCTGCCGTAGATGCGCTTCTCGGTCATATAGGTGATCGCGCTGGCAATGGTGGCCCCCGCTCCCGGCAGCACGCCGACAAAGAAACCGATCACCGACGAACGAACCGTGCACCACCACGTCTGCGCGGCCTCCCGCGCATTGAACATCATGCGGCCGGTGTTCTTGACCAGTTGCTGCCCTGTCTCGGTATGCTGCTCCAACATCAGCATCAGCTCGCTGACCGAGAAAAAGCCGATCACCACCACGATGAACTGGATGCCATCGGACAGGTGCACGTTGTCGAAGGTGAAGCGGTACACGCCGCTATTGGCGTCGACACCGACGGTGGCCAGCGTCAGGCCGATCAATGCCGCCAGCAATGTGCGGACCGGCTTGTCGCCAACCATGCCAGCCAGGCACGCGATGGCAAAGATCATCAGCGCGCAGTATTCGGCGGGACCGAAGGCCACCGCCCAGTCGGCAAGCACCGGTGCGAAGATCACCAGGCCGAGGGTGGCAATCACCGATCCGACAAACGAACTCCACGCGGAGATGGACAGCGCCACGCCGGCCAGTCCCTTGCACGCGATCGGGTAGCCGTCGATCGCCGTCATGATGGCACCGGCGTCGCCCGGCACATTGAGCAGAATCGACGAGATGCGGCCGCCGTACTCGCATCCCATATAGACGGCGGCCAGCAGAATCAGAGCGGTCTCCGGCGGCAGCTTCATCGCATAAGCCAGCGGCAGCAGAATGGCGACGCCGTTGATCGGACCCAGCCCCGGCAGCATGCCGACCAGCGTTCCGATAAAGGCCCCGATCGCGGCCACCAGCAGGTTCGACCATTGCGACGCAATGCCGAAACCATGCAGCAGATGTTCGAACGCGCTCATAGCAGGCCCTCGATCAGGGTGCCGATCGGCAGCGTGACTTCCAGCCAGCGATCGAACAGGAAAAACAGGCTGATGCCCATCAGCGCGCCGGTCGCCACGCAGGCCATCCACCCGCCGCCGAACAGCCGGCCCAGCACGATCGTCAGCAAGGCGGTGGCAATGGCAAAGCCGAGCCACTGGAACACCAGTGCATACGCCAGCAGTGCAGCCACCATGATGGCCAGCCGGAAGGCGCCGCCGCGCTGGGGCCAGGCGACCTTGGGCCCCGGAAAGACAAGCAACCAGATACTGCACAGTGCCATCAGCACGCACAGCAGCAGCGGGAAGGCCCGCGGCCCCACCGGCTCGTAGCTGAACTCGGCGGTAAATCCCGTGGCCACCCACGCGGCGGCGGCGCTCAGCAGCAGCCACGCGATGGCGAAAACGCGATCACTATTCATCGATATCTCGGGGTGTTGGAGGTGGCCGCGGGCGCGGCCCAAGGGAGATGCCGGGCGTCCCGGCGGCCCGCTTTACTTCATCAGGCCAAACTCGCGCGCCAGCGTCTGGTAGCGGGCGACTTCGGCCTTCACATAGCTGTCCAGTTCCGGGCCGGTCTTGGCAAACGGAAAGAGGCCCCTGGCGTCGAGCGCTTCGCCAAACTGGCGTGAGGCCAGCAAGTTCCGGAACGCAGTGCTCCACCATTGGAACTCGGCATCGGGCACCTTCGGCCCCATATAGAAGCCGCGCACGATGGGCCATTGGACATCGAAGCCCTGCTCCTTCGCGGTCGGAATCGCCGCCAGCTTGCCGGGCAGGCGCTTGTCGGCCAGCACCGCGAGCACGCGGATCTTGCCGGCCTCGAGCATGCCCGCGACCTCGCCGATGTCCCCGGGCACGACCTGCACATGGTTGCCGAGCAAGGCCGTGATGGCCTCTCCGCCGCCCTCGAATGCGACGTAGCGCATCGTGCGATGCTCGACGCCGGCCTGCTTGGCAACGAGCGCCGCCTTCATCCAGTCCTGGCTGCCGACCGAACCGCCCGCGCCAAACACCACCTTCTGCGGATCGGCCTTCATCGCGGCCATCAGGTCCTTCAGCGTCTTGTACGGCGAGTTGGCGGCGACCGCGACCATGCCGTAGTCGGTACCGATGGCGGCCAGCCACTTGACGTCGTCCGGCCCGTATTTGCCGAACTTGCCGTGGGCCAGGTTCAGCAACGAGCCGCTGGAGAAAGCGACGATGGCCTGGCCATCGGCCGGCCGCTGTGCCACGACGGCGTTATAGGCGACCGCGCCGATGCCGCCCGGCATATAGGTCACGCGCATCGGGCTCTTCAACTGGCCGCCGTCCTGCAGCGCGGTTTGTGCCAGCTTGCAGGTCAGGTCAAAACCGCCCCCGGGCTTGGCCGGCGCAATGCATTCGGGGCGCGATGGCTGGGCCTGGGCGTTCGTGGACAGCATCGCCCCGGCGGCGAGCATGGCGACGACGAGCTTGGGAATGGCGGTCATGGGGTCTCCTGGTCCGGTCGTTGTTATGGCGCGCGAACACGAATTGACTTCGGCGCGATTGGCCGTATCGTAGAGCCCGATGCTGTCGCGAGCCTGTCATCGCGACTGTCACGGCCTAGCGTTTACCCTATTCCATGCGTTTATTGCTGATCGAGGATCATCAGGAGCTTGCTGCCTGGATGGTCAAATCCTTGCGGGCGGACGGATTCGACATGGATCATGTCCCCGATGGAGAAACTGCCCTGACGATGCTGCAGGAGCAGCCTTACGGTGTGATCCTGCTCGACCTGTCATTGCCCGGCATCGATGGCCTGGAAGTCCTGCGCATTGCCAGGGCCCGCGGCGTCGGCGCGCCTATCCTGATCCTGACCGCGCGCACCGAAGTTGCCGACCGCATCAAGGGCCTGGACCTGGGCGCCGACGACTATATCGCCAAGCCCTTCGACCTTGGAGAATTGAGCGCGCGCATCAAGGCCCAGTTGCGGCGCACCCATGGTGGCCAGCCGGTGACGCGCTTCGGCGATCTCGCCTTCGACTCGGTCGAGCGCATCTTCCTGCTGCGCGATGCGCCGCTGATGCTGTCGCGGCGCGAACATGCGGTTCTGGAAGCGCTGTTTATCCGCGCCGGCCGCGTGGTAACACGCGAAAGCCTGCTCGGCCGGGTGTTCTCGCTGGATGACGAAGTCAATCCCGAGGCCATCGAGCTCTACGTATCCCGCGTACGCAAGAAGCTGCGCGACAGCAAAACGACCATCACCGCCGTCCGGGGCATTGGCTACCTGCTCGAATCGAATCATGGCAGCGACTGAGCGTCGGCACAGCCTGCGCCGCCGTCTGCTTTGGCGCTTGACCATCCCGCTGGTCGCGGTCGGCATCTTTACCGCTTTCACCTCGTATCGCACCGCGTTGTCCGAAGCCAATCAGGCCCATGACCGCACGCTGCTGGCTTCCGCGCGCGCCATCGCGGAGCGGCTCGACTATCGCAATCACCAGTTGGTGGTGGACGTTCCCTATGTCGCACTGGACACCTTCCAGGTCGATATCCGGGGCCGCATTTTCTATCGGGTCCGCGATCCGGCGGGGCGTTTTGTTTCCGGTGACCGGGATTTGCCGCCGATGCCCAAGGACGTGCCGCGCAGCGACCACTACCCTGCCCTCGTGCATTTCTACAATACCGATTACCTCGGCACGCCGCTGCGCGTCGCGGCATTATGGCAACCGGTCGCGGGCGCCGGCGATGGCGGCATCGCCCTGGTCGAAGTCGGCGAAACGCTGGAAATGCGCGACGACATGGCGATGCGGCTGCTGGCCACCACGCTGTGGCAGCAGGCGCTGTTGATCGCCGCCTCGCTTGCGCTGATCGCACTGGCCGTGCATGTCGCACTGCGGCCGCTGAAGAATATCGAGGCCACGCTACGGGCCCGCGACACCGCCAGCCTGGATCCGATCGACGTTCCCGAACTGCCGCGGGAAATCCATCCCCTTCTCGCCTCGTTGAACAGCTATCTGGACAGTCTGCGCGGCATGGTCTCGCGGCAATCGCAGTTCCTCGACGATGCCTCGCATCAGTTGCGCACCGCGCTCGCGCTGGTCAGAACGCAGGCAGACCATGCCGTGCGGACCTATCAGGCCAAGCCGGAATGGCGCGAGATCCGGGACGCCATTGACCGCACCATCCGGCTGACCAACCAGCTGCTGGCGTTGGCGCGTACCGATGCCCAACCGCCGCATGCCGCGCAGGGCGCCGCGCTGCAACGGCTGGACCTGACGGCGCTGTGCCGGGCGGTGTCGGCCGAGTGGTATCTCGCGGCGCGCGATCGGCAGCTGGACTTTGGCCTGAGCGCCTCCGACCAGATGCATGCCTACGTCAACGGCGACGAAGGCATGCTGCGCGAGATGCTGGCCAATGTTCTCGACAATGCCGTGCAATACACGCCCGCGGGCGGACGGGTGGAAGTGACCGTGATGGCGGGGGCCACCACGCATCGGGTGCTGGTGGACGACAGTGGCCCCGGCATTGCGCCGGCGATGCGGACCAAGGCATTCGAACGATTCGCGCGCCTCGGCGGCTCGCGTTCTCCGGGCAGTGGACTCGGTCTGGCAATCGTGCGGCAGATCTGCGAAGCGCACGGCGGACGCGTGCTGCTGGAAGACGGGCCGGATGGACGAGGACTTCGGGTCCGTATCGAATTGCCTGCCGCCAGCGCGCACGGCCGTGTCAGCGGATCGCTACCGGATTCACGTTGACCTGCGTCGAGCCGACGTAGCGTGGCTGGCCTAGCACGAACAGGAATTCCCACGCCTTGTCACGCACCAGTGCGCGGCTGTCGATCAGTTCGAGGTTATAGATGCCACGCTTGGCCAGCATGAACTGATTGACCGGAAACTCTTCGCCGCTCGGATTCGGGTACACCTCGGACGCCCAGGTGTCGCCGCCGAACGCCACGATGCCCTGGTCGGCGAGCCATCGCGCCGCTTCCATGCCGATGCCCGGCTCCACGTCGAGGAACTGCTTGTTGTCCTTGCCGATCAGATCGAGCCATCCGGTGTGGAACAGCACGACATCGCCCTTGCGCAACGTGACGCCCTGGCGCTTGAGCACGGCCTGGATATCGGCAACCTTGAATTCCGTTCCGCCCGGCACGATGGCCTTGCCATAGTGAGCGGTCATGTCCAGCACCACGCCCCGCGTGACGATCGGCGGTACCTTTTCCACGCCCAGCTTCTTCACGCCCTCCACCGTGACGATGTCCGCGGCGCGATTGCCGTTGTAGTAGACGTTGTCGATACCGATATGCCCGATGCCATTGAGCTGGGTGCCGACGCCGGTCCACGCCACGGCGAGCTCATCGTTGAACGTAAAACGGTTCGGCCCCAGGGTCTGGCCGGCCTGCTCCCCGGGCTGGATGTTGTACAGCTTGAAGCTGCGATGCCGGAATGCCGGCAGATCCTTGCTGACCGGAACGCCGAGCGCATAGGTCTTGCCGGTCTTGACCAGCCCGGCGGCCTGCCGGACGACGTCGGGCGTCAACAGGTTGGCCGCGCCGATTTCATCGTCCGGTCCAAACTGCGAGGGATACCAGTCGGCCGCCCATGCTCCGTGAGCCGTTGCCGCCAATATCACCGCCATCGCAATTCCGTGCTTCGCTTTCATCGTGTTCTCCGCTCTCTGACGATCGAATCACGATTCTGCTGTGGCGCTTGACTGCGAAAAACCGGCCCGGCTGCGAAAGACCTTTGAATCGTACGCAAGGGTCGATGGATCGGTCAGCTCGGCAACCGGCTAGTTCGACCGCGGCAGGATCTCCATCGATTCACACTCGCTCCCCCGGCACCAGGCAATGATCTGGACCTGGCCGATGTCCCATTCCAGAGTGAATGCGCCAAAATCAAAGGAGCTATAGCGGCATCGGTCCCCAAGGACTTCCTTGAGGCGGTCCACCGGCTGCCCAGCGTAGCGACTCACGTCGACGAGCGCGGTGAGGATGCGCGCCTCCTCTTCAGCCTTGGCGCGCGCATGCCGGGCTCCCGCTCGCCGGGACCAGGAGACGAGCCAGAGTCCGAGCATTGTCAAGGCAAACAGCAACAGTGCGGAGGCGGTGGAGAGCATGCGCAGCCGGGGAGTTCTGGACGGCAATACGGTCCGAATGGGTCTTGACTCGAAAAGTCGATCTCGAATTGTACCGACCATCCGGCCAGAGCGACGCGCCGGCAACCAGCGTTGGAATCGGAATTGGCACGCGCAAGGCGCCCCGCATGGGCCCAGATCGCATTCAATGCGCCGCGACACCCCTCCCCCGCTGTATTCGCCTCTGCAGACTGTGCGCAATGAACGCCGCCATCGTCCCCAGCGTGGCCGCCGAGGCCAGCATCGTGAACGCGGCCACCGATGGCGGCTGGTGCGACGCAAAGTAGGCGACCAGACCGAGGAAGAAGCCCAGCAGGTTGTTCAACGCGGGTGCCTTTGCCAGCGACAACGCGATGCCGGTGATTGCAAACACGACCGCAGTGAGCGTGTATTGCCCCAGCAGCGGCGTCAGTGCCGCCATGGCAAGCGCCGTGCCGATACCGAGCGCCACGCCGATCAGCACGCAGCCCAGATTGATCGCGCCCTGCTTCAGGTTCATACCGCGTGTGAAGAATGAAATCCAGCCAACGAACATGGCCCATACCGGCACGTCCAGCGCGGTCACGCTCAGCGTGGCGGCCGACGAGGCAACGATCGACTCGGCGATGACCACCTTCAAATGCGTGGGAAAGGAGCGATCAGCCATGGCTCATCTCCGCTGACTGAGCGGCGAGGAGAGGCGACAACAGGTCCGCCAGCCCGATGCGCCGCAGGAAATCGGCACGGATCCGGTCGGCGACTGCATTGACCACCTCGCAGCCATCGTCCGAGGGATCGACATGGACGCGGAAGGGCCGCTTGCTGTAGGGACGCCCGACGATGTCGACAATGGCCTGGGCCACCGCCGAAACGTCGGCATCGGGCGGTTCGCACGCGGCCAGACTCTGGAGAACCTCCTGCTCGAAGCCGGCATAGGCGCCGGTGGCATATTCCTGCTCGCGGGCGGTATCGGCCGGGCGGCCGCTGTGCGCGAAGTGATTGGTGCCCTTGGTGAACGCCCCGGGTACGATGATCGACGTCTCGATGCCCCAGCGGGCAAGCTCTCCGGCATAGCTGACCGCGACGGCATCCATTGCCGCCTTGGCGGCGAAGTACGGCGCCAGGTAAGGCGGCGTGCCGCCACGGTGGCTGCTGCTCCCGACCCACAGGACCAAGCCCTGCCCCTGCTTGCGCATTTGCGGCAAGACTGCGCGGTTCACGCGCTGGGTCCCCAGTACGTTCACGTCGTACAGATGCGCAAATTGCTCCGGCGTGAAGGCTTCGGCGGGACCGAATGCCATGTGGCCGGCGTTGTGAATCAGTACATCGATCCGCCCCTGTTCCGCGACGACGCGATCCACTGCGGATTGCGCGGAACTCTCGGACTGCACGTCCAGTTCGACGGCATGCAGGTTCACCTTGTTGTCGGCGGCATATGCCAGCAGCGCGTCGACCTGGGGCGCATTGCGTCCCTGCGTGTCGCGCATTCCCGCATAGACGGTGTGGCCCGCCGACGCGAGCGCTCTGGCGCTCAGGGCACCGAAGCCGCTGGAGGCGCCGGTAATCAGGATGGTCAGACTCATGGTTTGCTCCTCGCTCGTAGATGGCACTTCGCTGAGGCATTGCGTTGCGTTGCGTTGGGGAGAGCATCGTCTGCCCCGGTACTGGCGTCGTGCGCCGTGATGAACGCGATCGCTTTGCCGAAGGGACGCTCGGATTGGATTGCGCGTCCCATGGCGACCATCTTGGCGGTTGGCGAGGATGGGATAAAGGTGGCCGGCTTGGCGGGTCAATTCAACGCGGCATAACAATGCGGTGGAATCGAATCTGCCGCAGCAGCGAAAACGGCGACGGGTGCACCCGCCGCCGCGTCCTCCTTGTCCCCGGTCCGCAGTCTTCCAAGCCCAGAGCAACAGGAGGAGTTATCCGGCTTTGTCCGGATCTCCACACGCCGGCAGGCCGCCGGCGCAGCGCGCTTACTTCCTTGCTGCCGACGGAACGGCCTCTCCTCGTTCCGCGCCATAGGTCTTCACCAGGTAATCGACGATAACGGGTATGTCCTCGTCCTTCAGCGGTGCGCCGAAAGGTGTCTTCATCTTTTTGACGGTTGCCTCCCAGTACTTGCGCGGCGAGGAAGCCGGCTGCGTCGAGACGTACTGCGCGGAATGGCAGGTCATGCAATTCTGCAATGCAAGCGCGTATCCCGGCAGGCTGCTCGGCTTGTACATTGCCGTCTCTTGAGGGAGCTTGATTTCAAGCGCCATTGCACTGGATGTCGCCGCGAAAGCAACGATGGCAGCAAGGGCGGATCGCATCTGGTTTTTTCTTTTCATGGCGCCCTCACCTGACGATCACGCGCGTGGATTCCACCACGTTGCGCATGTATCCAGCCGGATTCCAGTTCGCGGTCAGCGGCTGCGTCTCGCCCGAGCGGCTTTTCGCCCGAACGCGCAAGTCGTAATTGCCCTTCCTGGCCGGACGGAACGCAATGCTCCATTCCCGGAACGAGTACCGGCCCAGGTCCTTGCCCAGCAACGCCGCGCGCCAGCTGGCGCCGCCATCGTCGGAAAACGCCACCTCCTGGATCCCATGCCCGCCGTCGAAGGCAATGCCCTTGACGACGACCTGCTGCCCCATCGGCACGATACTGTCCTGCATGTGGCTCGTAATAAAGGACCGCACATTGAATCGGCCAATCGGAACGGTGCTGGTGGGCGCGGTACCTGGAGAGACGCAGGCGCAGTCATTGGCCGGAATCCGATAGGCTGAGTTCATCCAGAATCCGTCGAACGGTTTGTCCAGCACCTGGATATGCGACAGATGCTTGACCCAATACGTGCCGTAGTGTCCGGGCACGACCAGCCGCAACGGATAGCCGTTCAGGAACGGCAAGTCCTTGCCATTCATCGCCCAGGCCAGCATGACCTCGCCATCCATGGCGTGATCCAGCGTCAGCGCCTTGACGAAATCGGGTCCCGTCTCGAGCGGCGAACGATCCAGCCCATCGAAACTGACCTGGACCGCCCCGGCCCTGACACCGACCCTTTCCAGCAATGCGCGCAGCGGAATACCAGTCCAGCGCGCATTGCCCATGGCGCCATTGCCAAGTTGCCCGCCATTGACGCGCGGGTCGAAAAACCCTCGGCTATTGCCGGAGCATTGATTGACGGCAACGAGATCGACGGGCTCGGCAATCTTGCGCAGTTCCCGCAATGACAGCTCCATGGCGTTGGCGACATGGCCATCGATCTTGAGCCGATACTTGGCAGCATCAATGTCCGTGGGAATGCCGCTCCAGTGATAACGCACGAAAAAGGCGTCATTGGGGGTGATTGCGCCCTCGCGAAACACTTCAAAAGGCGTCTCGAGCTGCGGCGGGCGGCTGGTCAGCAGAATCAGCGGCCGCTTCTGCGGAAATGCCACCAGTTCGCGCTGGCCGTTCTCGAATGGCATTTCGATGGTCCGGCTTGCGGCCAGCACCGCCGGTGCCGCCAGTCCGAGTGTTCCCTGAAGGGCGATGGCCGCGCCGCCCTTCAAGATGCTGTGACGGCCGTAATCGGCGCCGTCGGACTTATGCCGTCCCGCCATTCCTGTCTCCTGGTCTTTTGATTAATTGATGGCGAGCAGCGTAAAAGAACGACGCTTATAAGTAAAACCGGTAATTTTGGTATCCCTTACCGGGAAATTGAATTCCCCCCGACGCGCCGCCCTGGCACGCCAAAATCCGGCATCGCTACATCAGCAAGCCCCTGCAAAGTACCGACAAGCCGCTGAGACAGAGGAAGAGCAATAAATATCGACGCACGGCATTGGGCGATATCCGCCGACGCAGTCGCGAACCGATCGCCAGCCCAATGAGTCCGAACGGCAATGCAAATGCCGCGCTGCGCAGCAATTCGGTCTGCTGCAGCAATCCGCTGCCGGCAAACGCGGCCAGCCGTGCCAACGCGCTGACGAGTATCACGGCGGCAATCGTCGAACGAAATTCGTCGATCTGCGGAAGCCGCCTGGACAGGTACATCGTATAGATTGGCCCGCCCGTTCCAAACAGCGCACTGAATACGCCGCCCACCACGCCGGCCGGCACCGACCACCCCTTGGCCGCGTTCTCTGCCGGTCCCGACGACGCCATCAGCGCCCGGCCCGTCATCACGAGCACGAACAGGCCGAGCGCGACCAGCAGCCAGCGGGACTCGACCTTGGCCAGCACGGTCGTGCCGAGCGCCACGCCGACCATCATGAACGGGATCAGGCGCAGCAACTCCGGGCGGGAAACCGAGCTGCGGTTGCGCAGGCCGACCAGCGCTGTTGTCACGAGGTCGAGCAGAAGCAGCATCGGAACAACGAACTGCAGCGGGACGAACTGCACGAGGATCGGTACCGCGACCATCGCGGCGCCGAAGCCCGTCAGTCCGAATACCGTATAGGCCGCCGCGATCGTCGCGCCCAGCACGGCGTAGTGTTCAGTTCCCATCAGGCGCTCGCCGAAGAAAGGCCTTCTCCACCGCTAGTTCGCCGATATCTTGCGCTTCGCCACAAGCGGCTTCCAGCGGCCGAATTCCTGGGCGATTTCCTCGCGCAGCGGCCCCTTTGGCGTCAGCGTCCGGGTCATGCCTTGCGTGGCGAGATAGCGTTGCATGCCTGGTTCCGCCGTTGCATTCTCGAGGTCCGCGTACATTTTCGCCGTCAATTCCTTCGGCGTACCGGCCGGCGCCATCAGCGCAAACCAGCCATGGAAGGAGAAGCCCTGGAGACCCGCTTCAGAGGCCGTCGGCACGTCGGGAAGCAGCGGGGATCGCTCCTTTCCGGTCACCGCAAGGGCACGCAGGCGGCCGCCTTTCAGCAGGGGAGAGATCGCATTGATATTGCCCACTGTCATGTCGACCGTGCCGGCCATCAGGTCCGAGTATGCCGGCCCTTCCCCCTTGTACGGTATGTGCACGACGTCGATGCCAGCCGCTTCGGCAAAGGCTTCGCTGGCGATATGGACCTGGCTGCCATTGCCCGCGGAGGCGAAGGTCAGCTTTCCCGGATTGCCCTTGGCGTAGGCAATCAGTTCCGTCATCGTCTTGGCCGGAACCTTCGTGTTGATGGTGACCACCATGGGACCGCTGGCGACCTTGCCGATCATCTCGAAACTCTGTTCCGAGTAGGGCAGCTTCTGATAGATCAGCGGGTTGACGGTGAACATGCTGCCGGAGGCGAGCAACAGCGTATAGCCGTCCGGCGCCGACTTGGCCACGACTTCGGCGCCCACCGCCCCGCCGGCGCCGGGCCGATTGTCCACCACGACGGGCTGATTCCACTGCTTGCCGAGCTCGAGCGCCACGGCGCGTGCCAGCAAATCGGTCGCGCCGCCCGAGGCGAATGGGACCACCAGCCGGATCGGCTTGCGGGGCCACTCCTCGGCATGCGCCGGCGCCACGGACAGCGGTGCGACAGCAAGCGCGAGCATCGCCACGGCGGTCGAAGCGCGGGCGCGCGGTGCTGGCACATTGCCGCGCGGCTGGATCGCAATCGGATGGGATTGCGGCGCGCGCAACCGTTGGAGTCCTTGGAACCGTTGGAACCGATGCAGCCATTGCTGTCCTGCGGCGATCCAGCCGTGAATGCGCCGTTGCGTGCCATGTGAGTTCATCGTTGTCTCCTGCCTGGATTTCGTTTATCGGAACGATCTTGCAGTTGCTTGTCATCGATTCGGATGGTGAGCATTGCTTTCCCGGCAACAAAATATGGAGCGCTCACATCGATCGATTTAGTGAGTTATGTTTTTTAAGAACGAACGCCCTCCTCCCGGTCATCAACGGGTGAATCCATTTCCCGGCGATAGAAAAAGCCGCGCTGCTATCCGGATCGATATGGGCGGAAGAATTCCGGCATCGATGCGAAAATCGGTCAGCCTTTGCGCGCCAGCTTCGGACGGCCTTCGCTCGGCGTGCTGGCCGGTGTCGTCACGGCGGTCAACGCATCGAGCAGCAAGCGCGAAAGATGCGCGCGCGGATTGTCACGGGGGACCAGAATCCCGAGGCGACGCATCAGCGGGGGCGAGCCGAACGGAATAGTCCGGATCGTCGGCGGAAACTCGTTTTCGACGCCGCGTCCCGGCACCACCGACGACCCCAGGCCATTGGCCACCATCGCGATCACGCCTTCGAGCGTGTCGATCTCCATCGTCGAGCGCACCGCAATCTGGCGCCGGATCATTTCTTCCTGGACCAGCAGGCCAACCCGGGCCGTGCGGTTGAATCGCACATAGGGCGTGGTTTCCAGCACGCCCTTGTCCGAGTCCCCTCGCGTCGTGACGTGCGTGATGACGACGAACTCTTCGTTGAAGAACGGCAGGAACTCGAGATCGATCCGCGGCACCTCGGGCTCCGTGACCACGGCGACATCGAGTTGCCGGCGATACACCGCCCGCTCGAGGTCGTGCGTCAGGCCCGTGGTCAGGTGGATGTCGATGCGGTGCCCCTGCTGCTGGAGCCGCTTCAGGGCCAGCGGCAATACGCCCGAGACGCAGGTGTGGACCGATCCCAGCTTGAGCACGCCACCGGCGGCTTCCCGCCTGAGGGCCGCGCTCATGCTTTCCCAATGGGTCAGCAGGTCGCGCGCGCGATTGGTAAAGGCGAGTCCCGCGTCGGTCAGCACGGGCGGCCTGCGGCTGCGATCGAAGATCGTCATGCCGAGTTCTTCCTCCAGCGCGCGCATTTGCATGCTGACTGCCGATAGCGACAGTCCGATCGCATTGCCCGCTTCGGCAAAGCTTCCGCGATCGGCGATGGCTACCAGTGTGTAGAGCGTCTTGACGTCCATGTCTGACAGTTCGGTTTGCGGTTTGCGGTTTGTGGTTCCACCCGCCAGCGTGCGTGCCATCGTTCCGCCGAATGGACGCGCGCGTCGCGCTAGAGGCCGAGCAGGCGACGGGCATTGCCGCCCATCACCCTTTCCATGTTCTCCGGACGAATCGGCAGCGTCTCGAACCACCGCTTGTAGTCCTTCACCGGGCAGAACGGGAACGAACTCGCGTACAGCATCCGATCGGCCAGGAAGGAATCGGCCGCCTTCACATACTCCTCGGATCCCGGCATTCTAGAGAAATACATGTCCGGCGACAGATACAGGTTGGGGCGGCGGAAGGCGATATGCAGGATCTCGGTGACCCATGGCCAGCCGCCGTGGACGACGACCACCTTCAGCCTTGGAAAGTCGGTCAGCACGCGATCGGTTCGCACGGGATCGGAGTAGCTCAGGTCCGGGCCCGCGGTGCCGCCCACCATCAGGATCACGGGCACGTCCAGGTCTTCGCAGTGCGCGTAGATTGGATACAAGCAGCGGTCGTCCGCGTACATGGGAATCGGGTAGGAGCCCGGCTCGATATTGATCGCCTTGAAGCCGTTGGCCACCGCCTCCGAAATGGTCTTGCACGCAGCCACGCGGTTGGTCGGATCGATCGACGCGGCCCCGATGAAGCGGCCCGGGTAGTCCTGCACGATGCGGGCGACGTCCGCGTTGGACACGCTGCCGAGCGTTCCTGCCAGCCGTCCCACTACCACGCCCTGGTCGACGCCAGCCTCGTCCATCTCCTGCAGCAGCAAATCCATCGATTGCCGCTGCGCGGCCGCCGAGGGTTCGAAACCGACGGTCCGGGTAAATCCGTCGCGGCGCTCCCCCGCCGAATACATCAGCGTATCGAGAAATCCGCCGAGCGGCGGGCGCAGTCTGAAATCGATGATCATGTCGCGTTCCTGGCTGTGGTTCCTGGCTGGTTGCTGCGGTATTGCCGATTGCCCTACATCACCTCGTTCTTGCGGTCGTCGGTCTCGCCGTACCGGTGCAGTGCCGGCGGCTTGAGGCCGGCATAAAGTTTCTCGATGCCGGCATTGATGACCTCGGCATGCTGCGCAAACAGCGAATTACCCTCCAGGTCGCTCTCGACGATGAACGGGCCGAACTTCTCGACCTCGAACATCCACATCGCCTGCGCGATCCCCAGTTCGTCGAGCCAGAACACGTCCTTGACGCGCTTGATGCCTCGGCCGAGCAGCGCACCGGTGCCATAGCCGACAGTCGTCAGGTAGATCGCCCCAGCGGGCGCCAGCACGCGCTTGTAGTCGTCCGCCGGCATGCCGCCCTTGCCGATGAAGATCCGGCATCCCGTCTTCTCCAGCCACTTCGGGATCCATTTGGAGAACCGGAAGCTTGCGGTCGCGGTCACCGCGCCCACGTTGTAGCTGCCGTCCTCATTCGGCGCCGCGGCCGGCGAGCAGTGGAAGTTGACGTTGCTGAGGCCGTGCAGCGCGATCGGCAGCTCGACACCGTCATCGAGCACCTTCTTGTAGACGCCCTCCCGCGCGGTATAGACCACGCCCGTCAGATAGACGGCCGCGCCCAGTTCGAGCCTGGCGATGTCTTCCGTCGAGGCCGGCAGGTTGAGATGGCAGACCTTCAGCTCATCGTCTTGCGGATTTACCATTCGACCGTCTCCCTGCGCAGATAAGGGGTGAACCACTGAGGGTCCGTTCGATATTCGATGTTGCCGTCCGCGTGAAGGCGCGCGGTGGCGCGCCGCGACGACAGGCAGAAGGTATGCAGGCTGATCGGCATCCCACCGGTGTGGGTGTGGCCGACCTCGATATGGCAGTCGACCACCATCGAGGACCCGACAAAGCCCATGGCACCCATGCCGATGGAATTGCCCAGCTTCATCAGTTCGAGCTCGAGCTCGGCAATCTTCGGGTCGGGATTGCGATCGCCGACGACACGCAGACACGCCGCCTGCTTGCCAAGCTGCATGCAGGTGTCCTTCGACCCGCCCAGGCCGATTCCGACGATCGCCGGCTGGCATGCCAGCCCGCGCTTGCCGAATGCGATCAGCGTATCGAGGACGAATCGCTTGATCCCGTCGATGCCATCGCCGGGAAACAGCATCCGGTAGTCGGTGCCGAACAGCCCACCCTTGTGCACCGTGGTGATGTCGACCCAATCGGCGTCCGGCTCGAACGACCATTCGATCTCTGGCGCATTGATGCCGACGTTGTTGTTGTTGTCGGTCCGCCAGAGCGGATGCACGCGATTCGGACGCAGCGGAATCGCCTGCGTCGCGTCCGCGGTCGCCTTGCGCAGCGCACGCTCGACCGCGACGAATCCGCGCTGCACCGAGGCGTCGTTGCCGACCTTGACGTAGTACCGCGGCAGACCGGTATCGGCGCACATTGGCCGGCGGTCCTGGTCGGCGGCTTCCCAGTTTTCCTGCATCGCGTGGATGACGAAACGCGGCAGTTTGCCGGTCTCGGTCTTCTGCAATGCCTGGATGCCTTGCCTGTAGTCGTGGGGGATCTCGATCGCGGCGCGCTTCATGATTTCGAATGCGGCTTCCTCGACCCGATCGATGGAGATGGTCATCGTAGCGTCCTTTATGCGGCGACTTTCGGGGGTTGGCCGGCCTCGCCGGTAATCAGCGACTGGCCGGGCTCGACGATGTCGAACTTCACCGGGACCATGTCGAGGCGGATAGCGTCGCCGTCGGCACTCACGCGGGTGTATCGGCTGCCGTGCAGATCGCCGGGCTCCGGGAAGTCTTCGCGGAAATGCGCACCGCGGCTGTTTTCCCGCGCCAGCGCGGAAACGGTGATTACGCGGGAGATATCGACCAGGCTCTGCAGATTGAGCCAGTCGTGCCAGGTCACGTTGTAGCGGCGGTCGCCATCGGACACGCCCATCGCCATCAATGCGTGCCGGTGCGAACCGATGGCATCGAGCCCGCGGCGCATCGCCTGTTCGTTGCGCAGCACGCCCACGTCATCCCACATCGTCTGCGACAGCGCATCCCGCAGCGCATGAATGGCGCCCGGCGGCTTCGAGAAGGGATATTCGGCCCGCTCGATGCCGGCGTGGATGACCCGTTTGTCGGGCTCCTTCCATTGCCGCACGCCCGAGACATAGGCGGCCATCGAATCGCCGGCGATACCGCCAAACACCGTGGAGTTGGCCACACCGTTGCCCCCGAGGCGGTTGGCACCGTGGACGCCGCCGCAGTCTTCGCCCGCCGCAAACAAGCCCGGCGAAGCGGTGCTGCAGTCGACATCGAATTCCACGCCGCCCATCAGGTAGTGGGCGGTCGGTACCACCTCCACACGGCCGCCGGCGAGGTCGAAGCCGCAGTCCTTGCAACGGTTGACCATGCCGGGGAAGGTCTTTGCGACCTTTTCGGGCCCGAGGTGGCTCATCTGGATATAGATGCCGCCCATCGGGCCGGTACGGCCGGCACGCATCTCGGCATAGATGCCGCGACTGACCACGTCGCGCGTCGCACGCTCGCCGCGCGCGTCGTAGTTGGTCATGAAGCGCTCGCCGTCGCCGTTGATGAGCCAGCCGCCGGCGCCCCGCAGGCCCTCTTCCAGCACGGTACCGGTCATGCGGGTATCCGGGCCGCCGAGCAGCCCCGTCGGGTGAAACTGCACCATCTCCATGTCGCGCAGGCTCAGGCCATAGCGCATGGCCATCGCCAGGCCGTCGCAGGTCTTGTCGCCCGAGGGCGTGTGGTAGCGGTACATGGTCGGGCCGGCGCCGGTGGCCAGCAGCACGGCTTTCGCCTGCACGAAGCGATAGGTGCCGCGGCGCATGTCGATGAACAGAACGCCGGCGATACCCGATCCGTCCACGGCCGGGATCAGCTCGATGGCGCGATGCTCCTCCATTTCCTCGACGTCGAGCGCCCGCACCTGTTCCATCAGCCGGTTGATGATCTCGATGCCGGTCAAGTCGGCCTTGTGAACGGTACGATCGAAGCTCTGCCCTGCAAAGGCCTTCTGGTGCAGCGTGCCGTCCGGATTGCGGTCGAAGAAGCAGCCGATCTCGTTCTCGAGCTCGCGCACGCGTTCGACCGCCCCCTGCACCAGCCGCCACGCCAGGTCCTGCCGCGGCAGCCATTTGCCGCCCTCGATCGTGTCCATGAAATGGCGCTCGACGGAATCGCCCGCGGACAGTGCCACGTTATAGCCGCCCTGGACCATGCGGGTGCAGCCGCATTTTCCGAGCAGGCCCTTGACGGCCACCGATACCTTGAGCGCCGGATTCGCCTTCTTCGCATGCAGCGCGGCGAACAGCCCGGCGCCGCCGGTGCCAAGAATCAGGATGTCCGTTTTATGGTTCTCGACTTGCATTTCAGATGACCCCCAGGGCAAAGATCACGCCGACGAACAGGGACAGCGCACCACCCCAGCTGATCCACGACAGGCGCGCGTCGCGGGCGGAGCTCCATGGCAGCAGTTCAAGCGCCAGCAATCGCAGGCCGAAGCACATGTGAATGGACAGCAGCAGCACCAGGCCCCATTCGCCGAACTTGACGGCGCCCATGTCGGCGAATTTCAGGAAGGCGTCCATGCGCGCGCGTTGATCGAGCGCGAGGCCGAGCACATAGAAATGCGCCGGCAAGAAGATGCCCAGTGCGAGCCCGGACAGGCGATGGCCGAGAAAGGCCCAGTACGCGCGATGGTTGCGGGGAGACTTCATGACATGAAACCTCCGACCGCCGCGACGGCGCGCAATCCCATCCACATCAGCAACAGCCCGAACAGCAGGCACAACACCGAAGACGCGCCACGGCTCAGGCGGGCCCATTCGATCAGGATGTTGCGCAGGCCGATGGGCACGTGGACCGCGACGCTGACCACGAACAGCGAATAGAACGGAATCCACAGCCAGCTTCCCTGCGTGCGGGACAGGATTTCGGCGGCGGTCAGGCCGCCGCGTACCGCATACAGAATGACCGCGAGATGGACCAGCACGAATGGCGCCATGACCATCGCGCTCAAGCGCTGGAGCGCGAACAGACGCTGCTCCATGGTCAGCCCCCTCCCTTCAGGAACTGCAGCAGCGCGTTCTTCTTCAGCCCCGCAATGCTGCCGGTCGGGCTCAAGCTCACCGGGCAGTGCGTCATGCAGTTGCCCTGCGTATGGCAGGCGTTGCAGCCGCTGCCGGACGTCGCCTTCTTCAGCACGTCCTTCGGGTCCGCATGGCGTTCGTCGTTGAAGAGCGTCCAGGCGCGATTGAGCGCAGCGGGGCCGAGATAGTCCTTGTCCCACGACACCACGTCGCAGGCGGCATAGCAGACGCCGCAATTGATGCATTCGATCGCGGCATCGGCCATCTTTCGCTTCTTGCTCGTCGGCGAGACCGCCGCGGGCGGATCGTGACGCGTCGCCGTGCCGACAAACGTATTGCCGGCCTTCTTCCATTTATCGAAGAACTCGGACATGTCCACCACCAGGTCCTTGATGAGCGGCATATTGCGCAGCGGCTCGATGACGATCACGCCATCCTCCTGCACGCGGCTGACGTGGGTGCGGCATGTCCAGCGGGGCTTGCCATTGACGGTCATCGCGCAGGACCCGCATACGCCGACCCGGCATGCGAAGCGATAGGACAACGTGGAATCGATGCGGCGCTGCACTTCGGTCACCACGTCGAGCACCGTCTGGTTCTCGCGCCATGGCACTTCATAGGTCGCGAAGTTGCCTTCCTCGGTGCCGCGAGAAATGCGTACCGTCAAGGTGCGCTGCGCGGTCTCTGTCGCCTCCATCGCTGTCTCCGGTGTCTTTTGCGCTTGGGATGGAAACGAGTTTAAGTAATCGGTATTTCTGAATCAATAATATATAACTTGATATTTTTTGAATTTAAGGCGGAAATATAGCGGATAAGACGCTTGTTAAATACGGATGCCGGTTAGGCGAACCCCAGCGGCAGAGCACGGCCACCCAAGTTTTTGGTTGACATGCAAACAATCTCCGCGTCAGAATAGTTTGCATGCCACCCATCCCGCCCTCCCGGGCATCGCATTCCATCCCTGTCGAACCCTCCCCTGCGCGTCTCGGCCGCCTGATCGGCGCGGTCTATCGCCGATGGCGAAGAGCCGTCGACCAGAGCTTTCGCGAGCTGGGCCTGACCGATGCGTCCCGCGCGCCGTTGGTGGCGCTCTATGAATCCCCGGCGCCGAGCATGCGCCAGGGCGAGCTCGCCGACCTGCTGGCGCTCGACAAGTCGTCGTTGGTCAGGGTGCTGTCGCAGCTGCGCGAGATGGGCCTGGTCGAATGGGAAGCGGACGAGGCCGATCGGCGCGCCAAGAGCATTCGGCTGACGGCGTCAGGCCGCGCCATGGCCAGGCGCATGCTGAGAAAAAGCCTGGAAATCGAGGCGCAGATCCTCGAAGCGCTCTCCCCCGAAGAATTGCAGACCACCCGCTCCGCCCTCGAGAAAATCGCACGCCGCCTGACCGAAGTCTGAGGCGGCCCCCATCATGCAGTCCTCCCAACAAGCGATTTACCCTTCCGTCCGCGCTCCGATGTGGTTGCTGGTGCTGGTGACGCTCAGCGGCACCATGGCGATGCACATCTTCGTGCCGGCGCTGCCGTTGGCCGGCACGGACCTGCAGGCCAGTGCCGCCGGCATGCAGCAGACCATCACCTTCTACGTATTGGGACTGGCCTTCGGCCAACTGATCTACGGGCCGGTATCGGACACGATCGGGCGACGCCCCACGCTGCTGATCGGGCTGGGCCTGTACCTGGTCGCCAGCATCCTCGCCCTGTTTGCGACGTCGCTGACCTGGCTGCTGTTTGCGCGGCTGGCGCAGGCGCTCGGTGGCGCGGCGGGCATCACGCTGGGCCGGTCGATCGTGCGCGATACCGCCGCACCCGGGCGCGTCACCAGCGATCTGGCGCTGCTGAACCTGCTGACGCTGGTGGGCCCCGGCCTGTCGCCGGTCGTGGGATCGTTTCTGGCCGATCAGTTCGGCTGGCGCGCGATCTATGTCTTTCTGGTGGGTATCGCCGGCGTGATGGTGTATTGCGCCTGGCGCCTGCTGCCGGAAACGAATCCCGAGCGCCGATCGCTGGAGGTGTTCACGATCGCGCGGGATTATGGCCGCCTGCTGCGCCACCGGCGCTATCTCGGATTCATGCTGGGCGGATCCTGTTCGACCACCGCGCTCTACCCGTATCTGGCGACCTCGCCGTACATCGTCCATGAGCAATTGGGCCTGCCGGTCTGGCAGATCGGCTGGTTCGCCACGGTGACGATCGTGGGCGCCAGCCTTGGAACGATGATCACGAAGCGATTGGCGGGCCAGGTTCGGGCGGAGGTCTTTCTGAATGCGGGCGCGGGCCTGAGCCTGTCGATGGCGTCGGCACTGTTGCTGGTGCAGATCGGCGGCTGGCTGACCGCGCCGCTGCTGATCGCGATCACCTTCATGCTCACGGTCGGCGCAGGCCTGGCCAGCCCGGCGGCATTGTCGCGTTCGATCTCGGCCGTTCCCGGCCTGACCGGCGCGGCGGCCGGCCTGTACGGCTGCGGACAAATGGCAATCGGCGCGCTGGGCACCAAGCTGGTCGGATACGGTTCGACGCCCGCGACGGCGTGCGCCGTGGTGCAGATCCTGATCACCGGCGCGGCGTTGGGCGCGTATCGGGTCGCGGCGCGAGCAAAGAGCGTCTGATCGCGCATCGCACTGGCTGCGGCCGGCAGTCCGGCGCCATTCGGCCGAACTCCAAAGCCGGTCAGACGTTGCCCGATACCACAAGTCTCGCATTCCGCGTACAAGGAATGGCGCGCGCCAAATCGCGCAACCAACCTTGTGGAGGGCCTCTTGCAATGGATTGCAGACCACAGCCAGTTGATCTCCGCGCTCACGGGTGTCGGCACCCTGCTGGTATGGGTCATCTACCTGCAGGTATTCGTCAGTAGTTACCGGCGGCAGCTTCGTGCCACGCTGCTGATCACGCGCGGCCCCGGAGACGGGCTCGCCGCGCGCTGTTTCGTGACGAACATGAGCTCCGGCCCGGTTTATGTGCAGAGCGTGATCGTCGCACTGGAAACGCCCGGCGGAATGGTGGTGATGCCTGCGACCGAGACGCAGGACGCCGAACAGCAGGCCTACTCGCGGCCATTGGAGAGAACGCGGCAAGGACCGCTGCAGCCGGCGGCGATTCGGGACATCGGCTCGTTCGAGCATCTGATGTCGCCCGCATTGCAGGAGGCCCGGCCCGAGACGGTCCAGGCCGTGACAATCGTCGTCCTTGGGGTCTATGGCACCGAGGACTTGCCGATCGGCGCGCGGCGCCGCTTCGTCGTGACGCCATCGGGCGCCCGGCTTCGCCTGCACGGCGCGACGCTCGACACGGAACAGATCAGGAAGAAGAGCGAGCGCCGAAAGTTGCTGGCCGATCTGCAGCGCGATCAGTAGATGACTACTCCGCCGCGATCTTCATCGTCTTGATATCCCGCTCCCAGCGCATCAGCTCGTCGTTGATGCGCGCGCGGAATGCCGCCGGCGTGCTGCTCTCCGGTTCGACGCCCTGCTGCGCCAGCGCCGCGACCACGTCGGGCTTTGCCAGCGCCTTGGCCGTTTCGCGCGCCAATTGCTCGATGATGGCCGGGTCGGTGCCGCCGGTGGTGAACAGCCCGTACCAGCTGGAGAAGTCGTAGCCCGGCACGCCGGCTTCGGCCATGGTCGGCACATTCGGCAGCGAGGGAATGCGCTTCTTCGTGGTGACCGCCAGGATCTTCGCCTTGCCGGTCTTCAGTGCGGCCATCGCGACCGGGACCGAGCCGAACACCATGTCGACGTTGCCCGCGTACAGGTCGTTCATCGCCGGGCCGTTGCCCTTGTACGGGATGTGCAGCAGGTCGATGCCGCCGAGCTTTTCCATCAGCGCGCCGGATACATGCAGCGTGGTGCCATTGCCCGACGAGCCGTAGGTATAGGCGCCCGGTTTCTGCTTCGCGCCGGCGAGCAGCTCCTTGACGTTGTTGAACGGCAGGCCGGTCCTGACCATCAGCACGTTGGCCGCCTCGGCGACCAGCGACACCGGCGCCAGGCCGGTGCGCGGGTCGTAGGGCATCTTGCGGGTCAGGGCCGGCATGATGGTCTGCGCGCCGGCGCTGCCGAGCAGCAGCGTGTAGCCGTCCGGTGTCGCCTTGGCGACCGTGTCGGAGCCGATCAGGCCGCCGGCGCCGCCGCGGTTCTCGACCACGACGGACTGGCCCATGCTCTGCTGCAGTTCCTTGGCCAGGATGCGGGCGATGGTGTCGTTCGCCCCGCCCGCCGCAAAGGCCACGACCATGCGAATCGGCTTGGACGGGTACTTGTCCGCGGCGGCAGCCAGCGACGGCATGGCGCACAACGCGGCGATTGCGAACAGGGTACGGCGGCGAACGGTATGGCGGACGGCGGGCATGACGAGTTTCTCCTCCTGATGGTCGCCCGATCTTAATGGCCGCCTCAAATAAAGAAAATTAAGACTTTATTTGCCGTCTCAAAAGAAAAACTTAAGACCGCTATCCACCGCTATTCGCCGCTATGGCTTGTCCCGCCGATGCACTCGGCTGGGGAACAATGCCCCGCGCCGGTGCCTCCGCCGCGTTCGCCCTGTCGCTCGACCACCCACCGCCGAGTGCCCGGAACAGCGACGCCAGCGCGCTCTGCCGCTGTGCGGCCACCTCGATCAACGCGGTCTGCGCGGCATAGTGGCTGCGCTGCGCCTCCAGGTAGCGCAGATGGTCGTCCACGCCGGCGCGGTAACGCGCCTCCGACAGCCGTAGCGTCTGTTCGCTGGTCTGCGCGACGGCACGGCGGGCGATCTCTTCGCGGCGAAGCGTATCGGTGGCCGCGAGCGCGTCCGAGACTTCGCGGAACGCGGTCTGGATCGTCTTCTCGTAGTTCGCCACGGCGATGTCCTTGCGCGCATGGGCGAGATCCAGGTTGGCGAGATTGCGCCCGCCGGAGAAGATCGGCAGTGTCAGCTGCGGGGCGAACGACCATACCGTCTGGCCCGCGCCGAACAGGTTGGACAGCTCGCCGCTGGCGCTGCCGAACATGCCGGTCAACGTGATGCGCGGGAAGAACGCCGCGCGCGCCGCGCCGATGTCGGCGTGGCGCCCGCGCAGCCGCTGCTCCGCGGCCAGGATGTCGGGCCGATGGATCAGCAGTTCGGACGGCGTGCCGGGCGCCAGCGTCTGCACCAGCAGCACATCGTCGCGCGGCGCCTGCGGCAACTGCGCGGCAATGTCCGGCACGCCGACCAGCAGCGCGAGCGCATTGGTGGCCTGGCGGAACTCCCGGTCGGTGCGTTCGAGGTCGGCACGCGCCTGGTCGGTCAGGCCGCTCGCCTCGTAGAAGTCCAGCGCGGTAGCGGTGCCGGCCTGGCGGCGCTGCGCGATCAGCCGCAGCGACGATTCGCGCGTCTGCAGCGTCTGCGTGGTCAGCAGATGGCGCCGCTGCGCGCTGTCCCGCGCCAGATACGCCTGGATGACCTCCGCCACCAGGCTGATGCGGGCGCTGCGCGCGGCCGCCTCGGTCGCGAAGTACTCCTGCAGCGCCGCTTCGGAAAGATTGCGCACGCGCCCGAACAGGTCCAGCTCGAATGCCGGCACGGCAATACCGGCGTGCGTGGTCTGCTGGACCGAGCCCATGCCCGGCTGGCGCAGGTCTTCCGCAATCCGCTGCCGGCTGCCGCTCGCCTCGGCCTGCACGCCCGGCACACGGTCGGCGCGTTGCACGCGATACATCGCCCGCGCCGCGTCGATATTGAGCACCGCCTGCCGCAGGTCGCGGTTGTTCGCGAGCGCGAGCGCCACCAGTTCGCGCAGCTTGTCGTCGACGATGAAGCTGTCCCACTGCAGCACGGCCGCCGATGACGGCGCGGTCCGCGTATCGTCGGCCGCCATCCCGCTCGCCTGTCCGGACGTCCATTGCGTGGGAACCGGCGCCGCCGGCCGCTCATAGACCGGCGCCAGCGAGCAGCCCGCGAGGACGGCGCCCGCGCCCAGCAGCAGGCACGGCAGCGTCATCCGGGATCGAATCGATTTCATTGCGCGCCCTCCGTCGGCGTCGTTGCAGTCGTCGTGGTCGCAGTCGGCGTGTTGGTACGAGCGCTGTCCCGGTAGCGCTTGAAGCGCGACAGCACCCAGACGAAGAAGACCGGGGCGAACACCACGCCCAGCGTGGTCGCCGTCAGCATGCCGCCGATCACGCCGGTGCCGATGGCACGCTGGCTGGCCGCGCCCGCGCCGGTGGCGATGGCCAGCGGCACGACGCCGAGGATGAAGGCCATCGAAGTCATCACGATCGGGCGGAAACGCAGCCGCGACGCCTCGAGGGCCGCGTCGATCAGCGGCATCCCCTGCTCGCGCAGCGACTTGGCGAATTCGACGATCAGGATCGCGTTCTTGGCCGCCAGACCGATGATCGTGATCAGCCCCACCTTGAAATAGACGTCGTTCGGCATGCCGACGGCATTGACGGCCAGTACCGAGCCCAGCGCACCGATCGGCACGATCAGCATCACGGCCCTGGCGATCGCCCAGCTCTCGTACAGCGCCACCAGCAGCAGGAAGACCACCAGGAAGGACAGCCCCAGCAACAGCGGTGCCTGCGCGCCGGCCTGCCGCTCCTGATACGACAGCCCGGTCCATTCGTAGCCGATGCCCGCCGGCAGCGTGGCGGCGATCCGTTCGATCTCGGCCATGGCCTCGCCGGTACTGAAACCGGGCGCGGCGTCGCCGATGATCTTGATCGTCGGATAGCCGTTGTAGCGCGACACCTGCACCGGGCCGATCTCCCACTCCGGCGTGGCGAACGCGCTCAGCGGCACCTGCTCGCCGCGCACGTTGGGCACGTTCAGCGACAGCAGCGCTTCGGGCGTCATGCGGTCTCGCACGTCGGCCTGCACCACCACCCGCTGCAGGCGGCCGACGTTGGCGAAGTCGGCCACGGTCGCGGAACCATAGGCGCTGGAGAGCGCGGTGTTGATCGCCTCGAAGCCGACGCCCAGCGCCTCGGCCTTGTCGCGGTCGATATCGAGCCGAAGCTGCGGCGCGTCCTCCAGGCCTTCCATCATCGCGTACGCCAGCACCGGCGACGTGTTGGCCTGCTTCAGCAGCGCATCGCGCGCCGCCACCAGCGCGGCGCGCCCGAGGCCGCCGCGATCCTGCAGACGCAGCGCAAAGCCGCTGGCATTGCCCAGCCCTTCGATCGGCGGCGGATCGACCGCCATCACGCGCGCCTCCTTCAGTCCCGCGAACTGCGCGTTGAAGGCCGCGACCTCGTCGCTGGCATGCTGGCCGCTGCCGCGCTCGGACCAGTCGGTCAGCGTCGGAAAGCCCAGCGCCGCGTTCTGGCCGCTGCCCGAGAAGCTGAAGCCCAGCACCATCGTGGTCGATTCCATCGCCTTGCGGCCGAGCAGCCAGCTCTCCAGCTCCTTGACGACGGCCTCGGTGCGCTGGTTGGTCGCGCCCGGCGGCAGCTGCACGTCGACGACGAAGTAGCCTTGGTCCTCGATCGGCACGAACGATTCCGGCAGCCTCGTGTACAGCAGCGCCAGCAGCGCGACCACCATGCCGTAGACGATCATGCAGCGGCCGGCCCGGCGCAGCAGCTTCGCGTTCAGCGCGGTGAACCGCTCGGTCAGCCGGCCAAACCTGCGGTTGAACCAGCCGAAGAAGCCGCGTTTCTCTTCATGGTGACCTTGCGGAATCGGCTTGAGCAGCGTCGCGCAGAGCGCGGGCGTCAGCGTCAGTGCGAGGAAGCCGGAGAACAGGATCGACACGGCGAGCGACAGCGAGAACTGCCGGTAGATCACGCCGACCGATCCGGACATGAAGGCCAGCGGGAAGAACACCGCGGCCAGCACCAGCGTGATGCCGATGATGGCGCCCGAGACCTGGCTCATCGCCTTGGCGGTCGCCTCCACGGGCCCCAACCCTTCCTCGGCCATGATCCGCTCGACGTTCTCCACCACCACGATGGCGTCGTCGACCAGGATGCCGATCGCCAGCACCATGCCGAACATCGTCATCATGTTGACCGAGAAGCCGATCGCGTACATCACCGCCAGCGTGCCGGCCAGGCACACCGGCACGACGATGGTCGGAATCAGCGTGTAGCGCAGGTTCTGCAGGAACAGCAGCATCACCAGGAACACCAGCACCACCGCTTCCACCAGCGTGTGGATGACCTTCTCGATCGCGACTTCGACGAAGCGCGAGGTATCGTACGGCACCGAGTATTCGATGTCGTCGGGGAAGGACTTCGACAGCTCTTCCAGCTTGGCGCGCACCGCGCGGGCGGTTTCGAGCGCGTTCGCGCCCGGGCGCAGCTGCACCGCGGCACCGACCGCGCGCTTGCCGCTGGTCAGCATGTCGAAGTTGTAGTCCTGCAGGCCGACCTCGAGCCGCGCGACGTCGGCGAGCGTCACCTTGGAACCGTCGGGATTGGCGCGCAGCACGATGGCGCCGAACTCGTCGGTGGTCGTCAGCATGCCCTTGACCGCGATGGTCGCGCTCAACTCCTGGTCCGCGCTGCCGGGCGGGCTGCCGAAGCTGCCTGCCGGCACCTGCACGTTCTGCGCGGCGATGGCCTCGTTGACGTCGGCCACCGACAGCCCGTAGCCGAGCAGCTTCTGCGGATCGATCCACACGCGCATCGCCGCTTCGGCGCCGAAGAACTGGACCTTGCCCACGCCCGGCACACGCCGGATCTCGTTGTTGATCCGGCGCGCCGCATAGTCGGCAAGCGTGACCATGTCCTTGCCCGCGTCGTCTCCCTTGAAGTTGATCGAATAGACCATCAGGAAGCCGGCGCTGACCTGCTCGGTACGCAAGCCCTGGCGCGTGACGGCAGCCGGCAGGCGCGCTTCGGCCTGCTTGATGCGGTTCTGCACGTCGACCTGCGCCAGGTCGGGATCGACGCCGGGCGCGAACGTTACGGTGATTTCCGCGATGCCGGCGGAGCTGCTGGACGAGTCGTAGTACAGCATCCCCTTGGCGCCGTTCAGCTCCTCCTCGATGACGCTGGTCACCGAATCGACCAGCGTGGTGGCGGACGCGCCCGGGTACATCGCCGAAATCGCGATTTGCGGCGGCGCGACGGTCGGATATTGCGAGACCGGCAGGGACGGCATGGCGAGCAGTCCCGCCAGCACGATGAAGATCGCCAGTACCCAGGCGAAGTTGGGCCGATGAATGAAGAATCTTGGCAGCATGATTTGTTATTCAGTGGCGCGGCGCCTGCGCGCCTAGCCTCGTTCCGCCGGAGGACTGTTCGAGGGCGCGGCCTCGCGCTCATGCCCGGCCTGGCCGCCCTGGCCGGCTTGCCCGGCCGCCTGCCTGGCCGGCGCCGCCGGGGCGATGGTGACCTTCTGCCCGGGGCTTGCGTCGCCGCCGACCACAATGCGCTCGCCGGGCTTCACGCCCTCGAGGATTTGCCACTCGGCGCCCTGCATGGGGCCGGTACGAACCTGCCGGGTCTCGGCCACGTCGCCCTTGCCCACCACCAGCAGCTGCGCCTTGCCATCGGGATTGCGCCGCACCGCCCGCTGCGGCACCAGCATCGCCGCGGGATCGATCGCGTGCGTGACATGCACGCGCACATACATGCCGGGCAGCAGCAGGCTGTCGGCGTTGGGCAATTGGCCGCGCAGCGACACCTGCCCGGTGCCGCGGTCGACGGAAATGTCCGAGAACAGCAGCCGCCCTTCGCGCTTCTTGTCGGTGCCTTCGATGGTCGCCACGATCGGAACGCCGCCTTCCGGCGCCTGCTGCAAGCGGCCCTGCTCCAGCGCCTCGCGCATGCGAAGGACGTCGGCGACCGGCTGCTTGAAGTCGACATAGACCGGGTCGAGCTGCTGGATGGTCGCCATCGGCGTCGCCTCGCCCTGCCCGACCAGCGCCCCTTCCGTGACCAGCGCGCGGCCGATCCGGCCGGAAATCGGCGCCCGCACCGTCGCGTATTCCAGGTTCAGGCGCGCGGTCTTGACTTCCGCGGCTGCGCTGCGGCGCGCGGCCTGCGCGCTCTTCAGCGTGGCCTGCGCCGCATCGAAATCCTGCCGGCTGACCGCCTCGATCTCGACCAGCGGGGCATAGCGGCGCACCACCGCATCGGCGTCGGCCAGCACGGCTTCCGCGCGCGCAAGCTCGCCCTCGGCGCGCGACAGCGCCGCCTGCAACGGCGCGGGATCGATCTGGAACAGCGCATCGCCCGCCTTGACGTCGCTGCCTTCCTTGAAGTTGCGCTTGAGCACGATGCCGGCGACCCGCGCCCGCACCTCGGCGACACGAACCGGTTCGATGCGGCCGGGCAGCTCGCTGCTGACCGCCATCGGCCTGGGCTGCAACGTCAGCACCTCGACCGAGGGAGCCGCCGGCGCGGCCGGCTGTTCCGCATTGCCGCATGCCGCCGTGACGATGACCGCCGCCGCCATGGTCAGCGCGCGCCACCCCCGCTTTGGAAAGTGCTTCATGTCTACCTTCTCGAATGTTCGGCAAAGGAGCGCATGGTACGCGCATTCATCATATGAATCAATAAAGATTCATATGGTGTGGTGGCAGTCGTTTTTGCCGGATAATCCGGGTCGCAGGCGCAACGCGTTACCCCGCAAAAACCACATAAAGTGCTTCTTGAGATACAAAACATGGATTTCACCCCGTCATGACGGCTGTCACTGCATCGAATGAAGACCACAGCCGCCTTCTCGCCGCCCTGGCACTGGCGCTCGTCGACCAGCCTCGCGGCACCCTGCAGGACCTGGCCAAGGCCGTCGGCATCAGCAAGGCGACGCTGTACCGGTTCTGCCGGACACGGGACGAACTGATTTCCCGCCTGATCGACCACTGTGTCCGCGTGCTGGCCAACGTCATCCAGTCCGCCGGATTGGACGATCCCTCTCCCCTTGACGCACTGCGGCGCCTGAATGCGAACATGGTCGAACAACGAGAGGTGGCGGCGTTCCTGATCTATTACTGGCGCGAGGTCGTTTCCGGCGTCTCGTCGGATTGGCAGACCGACTGGGAGGGCAAGCTGGACGCCTTCTTTCTGCGCGGCCAGCAGCAGGGCGTCTTTCGCATCGACATCACTGCGCAGGCGCTGACGGAAATCTGGGCGTCGGTGCTGATCGGCCTGCTCGACGGAGAACGGCGCGGACGCATCGCGCGAGCCGGCCTGGCGGGGCTGGCGGAGCGCGCCTTCCTGCAGGGAGCGGGGGCGAGGCCCGCCTGATGGCGCAAGGCCGTTGGGGCAAGCGGGTTGCTCCAACGGCCGGTTTCAGCGCCCGGCATGGCGTCGATCGAGCTACGTAGCTCCAGCGGCTACGCGCCGCAGAATCCCGGCAGTCCGATCTGCGATCCTGCCAGCGCGCCGTTCAGCACCAGCATCAGCCTGGCCGACGCGTAGAGGCCAAGGCCAAATACGCCGTGCGTGACGACGCTGCGCAAGCGCGCGACGCCGGGCTTTGGCGTACGGCGGGCCGCAATGCCGGCGCCCATGCCGGGCTGCATCAGCAGGAAGGGAAACACCACACTGGCGAGACCCACGATCAGCGCGGGGCCGATGGTCGGACGGCAGGCCCACTGCGGCCCCCATACCGCCAGCAGCACGGCGGCGAACACGATGCCGGTCACGTAGTGCGCGGTCCAGCCGATCAGGCGTTCGGCCGGAATCGCCGGCGCCTGTTCGATGGCCTCGTGGCGGAAGCGGCCGCGTGGCATGTGGCCGAGCCAGCGGCCGACCATGCCGTAATCCAGCGGCTTCATGCCGAGCCAGTGCTTTTGCGCGAGGCCCCAGAGATCCATCGCCAGCGTTGCGCCGGCGCCGATGGCCACGGCCAGCAGCAGCAAACGGGCAGCGTCATGCATGGGCACCCTCCTCATTCATCGTCGGCTCCTCGCAGTTGCATTCCAGGTCCATGGAAGCCATCATGGCACTTCAAGTCAACTTGAAGTCAAGGGCCGCGGAGATGGACATTGCCGAAGTGGCGCAACGATCTGGCGTTCCCGCCTCCACGCTGCGCTTCTATGAGGAAAAGGGACTGATCGTGTCGGTCGGCAGGCGCGGATTGCGGCGCGTGTTCGAGCCGGCCGTGCTGGACCGGCTGGCGCTGATCGCGCTCGGGCAGGCGGCGGGCTTTTCGCTGGACGAGATCGGGTTGATGTTTGCCAGCGACGGCCGGCCGCGCATCGACCGCGCGCGGCTTTCCGCCAAGGCCGACGAACTGGACCGGACGATCCGCCGGCTGACGGCGATGCGGGACGGGCTCCGGCATGCCGCGGTCTGCCCGGCGCGGAGCCATCTGGAGTGCCCGACGTTCCGGCGCATGCTGCGCGCCGCGGCGGCGGGCGCGCTGGGAAGCGGCACGGCGACAGGCCCGGCGCGCGCGAGGCCCGTCGCTATCCGTTCAGGGTCCGGCAAATCGCGGACAGATAATGCGCGTACTGCTGGCGCGCGTACTGCTGGCCCGCGTACTGATCAGCCGCGCACAGCCAAGGCACGTCCAGATAAGGCTCGCACAGACACGGGCCGCACAAGCGGGCGCCGGAACGATCGCTGAGCCGATTCAATGCGCCCGCCTGGCGAGCACCTCGTCGCGCGGCCCGGCATCGACGACCTTGCCACTCTCCATCACCACGATCGAATCGAACCGCGCAAGCAGGCTGGGCCGATGGACCGACGCGACGATGCAGGCGGATGGAAAGGCGGCATCCATGCGATCGAATACCCTGGCCTCGGCCTGCGGGTCGAGCGCGCTGGTCGGCTCGTCGAGCAGCAGCAGCGAGCTTCCCTGCGCCGCGAGCGCGCCGCGGGCCAGTGCCAGCCGCTGCCGTTGACCGCCCGACAGGTTCCCGCCGCGCTCGTTGATGGCGCTGGCGAGGCCGTCGGGAAGGCGGTGCAATACCTCGTCAAATCCGCCCGTATGCACGGCGCCGGTCAGCGCCGGCGGGTCCACCGGCAAGCCGAAGGTCAGGTTCTCCTCCACGCTGGCCTCGAAGACCTCGGCCTCCTGCGGAATCAGCGTGGCCAGCGTACGCAGCTCGGTCCAGCCCACCGCCGCGCCATCGCGCCGCAGTTCGCCGTGCTGCGGGTGATAGAGCCCGGCGAGCGTCCGCAGCAGCGTGCTCTTGCCACCGCCGCTCGGGCCGATCAACGCCACGCGCGCGCCACGGCGCAGCACCAGGTCGATGCCATGCAGGCCGCCGCGCGCCCCATCGGCGTAGTGCACCGTGGCGCCGCGCAGCTCCAGCGTCTGCCACGGGGCATCGGGCACCACGGCCGGCACGGCGGCGTCCGGATCGCCGGGCGCCTCCCAGATCGGCTCGGCACTGCCGTAGTCGGTATGCATCCGCGCGAAGCTCTGGAAGTTCGCCGCCATCGAGCCCACCACGGACGCGGCCTGCTGTGCGTACTGGTAGATCATGAAGACGGTACCCAGCGGCACCGCCTGCCCCGGCGAGCGCTCCTGCAGCACGTACATCACCACCAGGATCCAGGTCAGCCCCATGCCGAGCAGGTCCACCGCGAACCATTTGCCCTCGTTGACCATCACCGCGCGGCGCAGCGGCGCCATCACCGCCGCCATCCGGCGGCCGAGCAGCATGCGCGACGCGGCCTGCAGGCGCAGCCCGATCACGGTGCCGGCGTTGCCGACAAAGTCGAGCAGCGCGGAGGCATAACGGCGCTCGGCGTCGTTTTCCGCGCGGGCCAGCTGCATCAGCGTGCGGTCGAAGCGCAGGATGATCAGGGCGATCACCACGTAGCCGGTGACCGCGATCAGGCCGCTGGTGCGCGAAAGCATCGTCAGCGCGACCAGCGGGCCGACGAAATTGAAGGCGTTCTGCAGGTAGACGAACTGGTTCTGCGCGAAGTCCGACAGCGCGCGGCTGGACTGCACCACGCGGTGCTGCAGCTCGCCCGAATGCCGGCCATCGCGCCAGGCCAGCGGTGCCGCGGCGATGCGCGCATAGAGCTGGTCGCCCAGCCGCTCGCGCACGCGCACACCCACGTTGCGCTCGAGCACGCGGCCCGGACCGTGCAGCAGCCACGACAGCAGGTAGATGCCGACCAGATAGACGATCCAGCGGCCCGCCTCGGCGATGTTGTCACGCTGCAGCGCGTTGATCGCCTGCGCGGCGAGCCACGGCATGGTCAGCCGCAGCAGCTGCGCGGCAGCCAGCAGGCCCGAAGCCCCGACCAGCTGAACCCGCACGCCGCGGGCGTGATGCCATAGCGCCCGATAGAGATCGCGCGCCGCGCCGGCAAGGCCGATCGCTGGTTTACGGGGGGTGGAATTCGACTCCGTCATCAAGCCCTCATCGTTTTTTGTTCGGTGCCCTCAGGCGTGAACCGTCCTGGATCGACGGCCCGGACGAAGGATACCGCCCCTGTATCGCCAGGCCAGGCATGACCCTTGACTCTCGCGCAAGAATCATTTGCCCGTGACCGGGTGTTTCCACACGCATGCGTTCCCCACAATGGCTGCATCGCACATCGGCATGGCCCGCCGCCACGCCGGTCCGCCACCGAAACCGAGAGGAACCCATGCTGTTTACGCCCTATCGCCTTGGCAACCTGACCACCGAGAACCGCATCGTGATGCCGCCGATGACCCGCTCGCGCGCGGGCGACGGCGGCGTGGCGACCGACCTGATGGCCGAGTACTACCGGCAGCGCGCTTCGGCCGGCCTGATCATTTCCGAAGGCACGCAGATCAGCCAGCAGGGCCAGGGCTACGCATGGACGCCGGGGATCTACACGCGGGAGCAGGTTGCCGGCTGGCGCAAGGTCACCGACGCGGTGCACGGCGCCGGCGGCATCATGTTTGCCCAGCTCTGGCACGTCGGCCGTGTATCCCACACCTCGCTGCAGCCGGGCAATGCGGCCCCGGTGTCGTCGTCCGCGCTGGTGGCCGAAGGGGTCAAGGTCTTTATCGATGTGGAAGGCAAGGGTCCGGCCGGCGGCGCCGGCGAGATGGTCCAGCACTCGGCGCCGCGCGCGCTGACGATTCCGGAGATCCACGGCATCGTCGCCGACTACGCGCAGGCCGCACGCAACGCGCTCGACGCGGGCTTTGGCGGCGTCGAGCTGCATGGGGCCAACGGCTACCTGATCAACCAGTTCATCGATTCGCAGGCCAACGCGCGCACCGACGAATATGGCGGCTCGCTGCACAATCGCCTGCGCTTTCTGAAGGAGGTGGCGCAGGCCGTGACCGACGTGGTCGGCAAGGATCGCATCGGCGTGCGCCTGGCCCCGCTGACCACGCTGCAGGGCGCGGTCGACGACACGCCCGAAGCCACCTATCTCGCCGCCGCGCACGCGCTCGGCAAGATCGGCGTCGCCTATATCCACATCGCCGAGGCCGACTGGGAAGACGCGCCGGTGATGCCGCCCGCCTTCAAGGAGGCGCTGCGCGAGGTCTATCCCGGCACGCTGATCTATTCGGGCAACTACAACAAGGCGCGCGCCGAGGAAGCGCTGGCGAAGGGCTGGGCCGACCTGATCGGGTTTGGCCGCAGCTTTATCGGCAATCCTGACCTGCCCTACCGGCTGCGTCACGACCTGCCGCTGAATCCGGGCAATCGTGCCAACTATTTCGGCGGCGGCGCCGCGGGCTATACCGACTACCCCGAGTACGCGGCAACCGCGGCTAGTGCTGCCGCCTGACGCGGCCCGTCATCGGCTCAGCATCAGAGGCAGGCCCGCGCGCCTGCCTGGAGAATCTGTCATGTCATCGGCATTGGAAACATTGACTTCGGGCGGCTTCAGCATCGGCGTGGAGCTGCCGCTCGACAACGACTGGTCGCCCGCGGGCCAGGCCGCGCGCCAGCGCGACGGGCGCCTGCCGGGCGAGCCCGATCTGTCGGCGCATCGCGCGCTGGCGCAACTGGCGGACCGCGCGGGCTTTCGCGCGCTGTGGGTACGCGACGTGCCTTTGTACGATCCGCACTTCGGCGACGCTGCACAGGTCTTCGAGGCCTTTTCCTACCTCGGCTATCTGGCCGGCATCACCGAGCGCATCCTGCTCGGCACGGCGGCCATCGTGCTGCCGCTGCGCGATCCCTATCTGACGCTGAAGTCCGCCACGACCATCGACCAGCTCAGCAACGGCCGGCTGCTGCTCGGCGTGGCCAGCGGCGACCGGCCGGTGGAATACCCGATCTTCGGCCGTGACTTCGACAACCGCGGACAGAATTTCCGCGAGCAGGTGGCGCTGCTGCGCAACGGCGGCGCCGACCTGCCGAGCGGGATCGCGCTGTTGCCGCGCCCCACGGGTCCGCTGCCCCTGCTGGTGGCCGGGCTGGCGCAGCAGACGCCGAGCTGGGTCGGGCAGCATATGGACGGCTGGCTGGCCTATCCCGGAACCCCGCAGGACCATGTCCGCCGCAGCGCGCTATGGCGCGAGGTCGCCGGCGACAAGCCCTACATCAGCTTCATCCATCTGGACCTGCTGGCGGACCCGGATGCGCCCATGCAACGGCACCGCTTCGGCGGCGCGGTCGGGCGCCACGGCCTGATCGAGGAACTGCACGCCATGCGCGAGGCCGGCGTGCGCCATGTCGGCCTGCATTTCCGCCGCAGCCAACGGCCGGTCAGCGACGCGATGGAGGAAATCGCGGCCTACGTGCTGCCGCATTTCCATGCGGAGGCCGATCGGCAGGGGCCCGGCGCCATGGCGGCATGACGGCATGACGGCATGGCGCCATGACCAGCATCGGGCTATGGATGCACCGGCCCCAATCGAACCAGTTCCGGCGCGGGCAGCGGATTGCTGACCCGCGTATTGGTGACCGATCGGAACAGATTGAACAGCTGCCCGCGCAGACGAATGTCCTGGGACGATGCACCGACCAGGACGTCGAACGCACCGGGGTCCGTCACCCACGCATTGCGGGCGGCATCGTAGTACGCCAGCGAGCGCTGGTCGAGATAGACGGTCACGCGCTGCGTCTCTCCCGGCTGCAGGAAGACCTTGGCAAAGCCCTTCAGCTCCTTGACCGGACGCGGTACGGCAGAGCCGGATTGCGCGACGTAGACCTGCGCCGCCTCCGCGCCGGCGACCTCGCCGGAATTGGTGATATCGAACGACACCGCGACGCGCCCGCTGCCGGCGGCAATGCCGGGCGACACGCTCAACGCGCCGTAGTTGAAGCGGGTATAGGACAGCCCGAAGCCGAACGGGAACAACGGCCTTCTACCGCTGCGCTCGAAGCCCCGATAGCCGACGAAGATGTCCTCGGTGTAGGTCATCGCGCTGAAGTTCAGGTCGTTCGATGCCTGCGGATAATTCGCGTAGGTTGGGTTGTCCGTGATCGACCGCTCGATCGTGATCGGCAGCTTGCCGGAGGGATTGACATCGCCGAACAGGATCTCGGCCAGGGCCTGGCCGCCGTTCTGTCCCGGATACCAGGCGTGCAGCGCCGCGCCGACCCCATCGATCCAGCCTTGCATGTCGAAGCCGGTGCCACCGTGCAGCACCGCGATCGTGCGGGGATTGGCGCGTGACAGATTGGCGATCAGCTCGTCCTGGAACTCCGGCAATGTGAACGGATGATCGAAGCCCTCGCCCTCGTATTCGGCGCTGTGGCCGGCCGCGACCACGACGGCATCGAAGCCGGACAGGTTCGGCGGCGCCTGCAGCGACGCCCAGCTGAGCTGCGCGCCCAGGAAACCACCGAACACGGCGATATATCCGGGCCTTGCCGAGTAGTCGAATTGCACGTTGTAGGTCTGGCCCGCCTGCAGCATCACCCGCGCATTGACGGGAATGGTCGGCGGGATGACATTGCCGGGCAGCGGATTGCCGTCGCCGTTGTCCATCACCAATTGCCCATTGATGTAGAGGCGGACGGCCCCGTTCGCACGCGCCTTGAATACGTGCGCACCGCTGACGGTGGGCCGGATGGTGGCGGTCCAGCGCACCGACGCCGGCTGCGCCGTGCCGCCACCGCCATAGACCGGACCGCGGTAATCGCCGCTCTGCGGCGCCCCGCCGGACGTGTCCAGATTGATCATCGGTTCGACGCGGGTAAGAACCGGCGCGCCGCTCCAAGTCGGGTTGGCGTAGTACTGTGCCTGCACGCCGGATGCGCCGCTGGGCGTGGTCCATGCCGAGCGCGCGGGATCGAGCGTGACGGCATCGAGCAGCACGATATTGGCGCCCGTGCCGGCGATCTGCCGCAGGCCGTCGATTTCGCTGATATACCGCGCCGCCGCAATATGGGCACTGCCGAAACCGGTCGGCGGCGCGCCGGTGGCGAGCTTGCCCACCACCGCGATATTGCGTGCCGTCTCGCGGCGCAGCGGCAGCAGCTGCCCCTCATTCTTCAGCAACACGATGCCTTCGCGCGCCACGTCCAGCGCCGCCCGTTCGGCAAACGGCGGATGCGATTCGCCGGTTGCCGCCGGCACGCCGCCAATGAAGCCATAGGCGACCAGACGGCCGAGAATGCGGCGCACCTTGTCGTCCAGCGTCGCCTGGCTCAGCTGTTCGTTCGCCAGCAGCGCGCCAAGCGCGCCCGGCGAGAAGATGTTGGCGGACGGCCGCTCGATATCGACGCCGGCCACTGCCGCGGGCAGCGTGTGCTTGAGCGCGGCATAGTCCGATTCCACGAAGCCCTTGAAGCCCCACTCGTTCTTCAGCGTCTGTTGAATCGCCGCATGGCTTTCGCAAACCGGATTTGCACCATTGAGGCCCTGGAATCCACACATCACGACGGCAACGTTGGCGTTCTTTACCGCCGACTCGAACGGCACCATGTAAATCTCGCGCAGTGCCCGCTCGCTGACCGTTTCCATCAGGTTGAAGCGATTGACCTCCTGCTCGTTCGCGATGTAATGCTTGGCGTCGGCCCAGACGTTCTGCGACTGGATGCCGTTGATCTGCGCGGCACCGAGCACGGCGCCAAGGAAGGGATCCTCACCCGCCAGATACTCGAAGGCGCGCCCCGAGAACGGCGTGCGATACATGTTCAGCCCGGGGCCGGCGATTTGCTGGAAGCCGCTCAGACGCGTTTCGAGGCCGAGGCCCACGCCCATCTGCTTGGCGCGATCGGCATTGAAGGTCGATGCCAATGCCGGGCCCGCGGGATAGGCAACGCCCACAGGATTGCTGAGCCGCACGCCCAATCCTGCATCGCTTGCCTTGATTTGCGGCAGCCCGAGACGCGGCAACGGTTTGATGTCCCACGCGCCCGTGCCGCTGACGTATTCGAGCTTCTCGGCCAGCGTCATCTGCGCAAGGATCGATTGCACGATCGCATTGATCTGCGCGTCGGTGGAAGGCGCTTGCGCAGGCACCGAATGCGCAGCGAGGACGCCCGCGCCGATCAGCGCGGTCATGAGGAAACGAGCACGCATGATGCCTCCCTTGCGCAGCGATGCCGCGGCATTGAAGGGCGCCGAGAAACGGCGCTTAGGGAGACGGTAGTGCGCGCTGCGCGAAAGAGAAGATGCGTAACGTTCCGTTACAGAATTGAACTTTTACCGCGCGGGCTTTGTTGCAAGACTGGATTGGCGCGCGTCGATGCCGTCCTTCTTCGCGTCGATCTATCAGGCAACGAAGCGTGCAGTCCGCAAACACGTACGCCAATTCGTACGCCAACACGTACGCAGGCACGTACGCAGGGACGTACGCAAGTTTGATTCGCCTTATCGAGCCGCAAGCCGACACCGCGGCGCACGCAGTGCGAACATGATGCGAGCAGCGTGCGAACGCTGCTCGGAAGCATCCTCGATGCCATATCGCAGGAGGTAGAGATGGCTCTGCATCGCAGGCGCAGAATCCGCACGGTATGTCGTGCCCTGGTGCGGAAAGGCAGTATCGCGGCGCTCGCCTTCGGTCTGTCGTTCGGTCTTGCCGCATGCGGCGGCAGCGATTCCGGCGATTCGTCGGTGGGCCTGAACCAGGCCCCGGCCGCGACCGGCAGCAGCGACGGCGGGACCGCAGGCATTGGCGCCAACCCCGCCGTCGATCCCTCGCAACTGGTATCGCCCGTCAGCCAGGCTCCGGTGGGCCAGCAGACGGTGCGGCCGACGGAAACGCCGCCGGGACAGGATCGCAATCCGCCAAGGCATTGAGGCATTGAGGCATTGAGGCATTGAGGCATTGAGGCATTGAGGCATTGAGGCATCGATGCATCGAGGGCATTGAGGCACCGCCTTCAGTCTTCGGCTCCCGCCATCGCAGCGCCGATGCGTTTCACTCGATGCGTGCCAGCGGTGCGCCCGCGGCCAGGAACGTACCGGCCGGAGCCTGCCAAGTCAGCCGGCCCGTGCGATGCGCGTGGACCTGCATCTCCATTTTCATCGCCTCCATCACGGCGATCAGATCGCCTTCCTTGACCTCGTCGCCGATCGCGACTTTCCACGCCTGCACAGTGCCGGCGATGGGCGACGGCAGTTCGGCTGCGTCGGTGGCGTCGGTGGCGTCGGCCGCATTGGCGGCATTGATGAGGCCCGCCTGCGCGGCATCCATAGCGCCGTCGCCGGCCGGCGCATTGGCCAATCCGCGAAGCAGCTGAGCCGGCAAGCCCAGCACCATGCGGCGCCCGTCGATCTCGATGGCCGTGCGCAGCAGGCTGCCGTCGGGCTGGGGCTCGGCACGCGCGGCCGCGGCCAGCGGCTCGGCGAAGTCCGATTCGATCCAGCGCGTATGGACCTTGAAACCATCCGTGCCGACGAAATCCGCGTGATCGATCACGGCACGATGGAACGGCAGCACCGACGCCACGCCCTCGATCCGGAATTCGCGCAGCGCACGACGCGCGCGCGCCAAGGCCTGTTCTCGCGTCGCGCCGGTGACGATCAGCTTGGCCATCAGCGAGTCGAAGGTACCGGGCACGACCGAACCGGACTGCACGCCGGAATCGACCCGCACGCCCGGGCCTGAGGGCGCATCGAAGCGCTGCACCGGTCCGGGCGTGGGCAGGAAACCGCGGCCAACGTCCTCGGCATTGATGCGAAACTCGATCGCATGTCCCAGCGGCGCCGGGGTGTCGGTGATCGACAGCGGCAGGCCATCGGCCACGCGCAATTGCTCGACGACCAGATCGACGCCGGTGGTCTGCTCGGTCACGGGGTGCTCGACCTGCAGCCGCGTGTTGACCTCGAGGAACGAGATCGCGCCGCTGGCGCTGAGCAGGAATTCGACCGTGCCGGCGCTGGTGTATTCGGCCGCCGCGCAGATGTCGCGGGCCGCGGCGTGGATGCGCGCGCGCTGCTCCTCGCTGAGGAACGGCGCGGGGGCCTCTTCGACCAGTTTCTGGTTCCGGCGTTGCAGCGAGCAGTCGCGCGTGCCGACCACGACCACGTTGCCGTGCCGGTCTGCCAGGACCTGCGCCTCGATATGGCGCGGCCTGTCGAGGAACTGCTCGACGAAACATTCGCCGCGGCCAAACGCGGTGACCGCCTCGCGCACCGCCGAGGCATAGAGCTCCTCGACCTCGTCCATGCGCCAAGCGATCTTCATGCCGCGGCCACCGCCGCCGAATGCGGCCTTGATGATGATCGGCAGGCCGTGCCGTTCGGCGAAGGCCAGCACCTCGCTGGCGTCGACGACCGGCTCGGGCGTGCCGGCCACGAGCGGAGCCCCGACCCGCAGCGCGATCTTGCGCGCTTCGACCTTGTCGCCGAGCCGCGCGATCGTCGCCGGCGACGGGCCGATCCACGTCAGCCCCGCGTCGATCACCGCCTGCGCAAAGGCCTCGCTTTCCGACAGGAAGCCGTAGCCCGGATGCACGGCATCGGCGCCGCTGCGGCGAGCGATGTCGAGCAGCTTGGGGATGTTCAGATAGGTGTCGGCTGGACGGTCGCCGTCCAGGCCGTAGGCCTCGTCGGCCAGGCGCGCATGCATCGCGTCGATATCGGCGTTGGCATAGACGGCCACGGAGCCGACGCCATAGTCCGCGCAGGCGCGAACGATGCGAACGGCGATCTCGCCACGGTTGGCGATCAGGACTTTCTTCATCGCGAATCTCGGTACGGGTCTCGGTGCGGGTCTCGGTAAAAGAGCGCCCGCTCAGCCGGCGGACGGTTGCAGTTCTTCGAAGGGGCCGATCGGATTGAATCGCAGCCACGCCCCGACCGGAATCTGGCCGGCGCGATCCAGATGGTGAGGCGCCACGGCGCCGATCACCGGATAGCCGCCGGTCAGCGGATGGTCGGCGAGGAACAGGATCGGCTGGCCGCTGGGCGGCACCTGCAGCGCCCCCAGCGCGGTGCCTTCGCTGGGCAGCTCGCCGGTGATGGCGCGTTCCAGCGGCGCCTCGCCCGCCAGCCGCAGGCCCACGCGGTTGGACTGCGGCGTGACCTGCCAGCGCTGCGCGGCCAGCCGCGCGACCGACTCGGGAGTGAACCAGTCGGTGCGCGGGCCCAGCACCACGTCGAGCACGACGTCTTGCTCGATCGTGGGCAGACCGGTGGCGGGCTGCTCGGGCATGCCCACCACTGCGCCGGCCGGCGCAGGCAAGACGCCAAGCACGTCGCCCACCGACAACGGCGCGGGTCCGATGCCGGCCAGCGTATCCGTCGCGCAGCTGCCCAGCACCGGCGCCACGGCAAAGCCGCCGCGTGCCGCCACATAGCAGCGGGCGCCGGCGACCGGCTGGCCGATGCTCAGCGTGTCGCCATCGGCCAGGGCCACCGCCTGATGCGTCGGCACGCGCCATTGGCGGCCATCGGCGGTGCGCACGGTCAGCGGTGCGTCGGCGCCGGTAACGGCCAGCACGGTATCGCCGTCGCTCTGCAGTTGCAGGCCGCCGCCGACGGTTTCGAGCGCGGCGCTGTCGCCTCGATTGCCGACGAGGCGGTTCGCCATCCGCAGCGCCGCCCGGTCGAGCGCGCCCGAGGCCGACACGCCCTGCCCGGCCTGGCCGTGCCGGCCGAGGTCCTGGAATACGGTCTGCAATCCGGTGCCCTTGACCTTCAGTGCCGCGGCGCAGGCCGCACTGCCCGGCTCCTTGCGCAGCGCAGCCGCAGTCCCGGCGTCGGGCACAGGCGCGTCCACGCGCGCCGTCGCCATGTACGCCGCCATGTACGCCGCTGTGTCCGCCGCTCTGTCCGCCGCTCTGTCCGCCGCATCTTCCAGCGTCGCCATATCGACGAAGCGCACGCGAAATCCGGGCTGCAGCAGCGCCGGGGGCTCGCGGCCGAGATCCCACATCGCCACCGGCGTCGTGCCGATGATCTGCCAGCCGCCGGGGCTTGCCTTCGGATACACGCCGCTGAAGGTGCCGGCCAGACCCACCGCGCCGGCGGGAATGCGCGTGCGCGGCGTACGGCGGCGCGGCACGTCCAGCGACGGATGGCCGCCGCTGAGGTAGGCAAAGCCGGGCGCGAAGCCGGTGAAGGCCACCGTGTATTCGCTGCCGGTGTGGCGGCGCACGACTTCGTCGGGCGTGATGCCGAGCAGCTCGGCGACCTCGGCCAGGTCCTCGCCGTCATAGCGAACCGGAATCTCGATCAGCGTATGGCTGCGTTCGACCCGCTGCGACAGGTCGCGCGCGGCGATGGCGCGGACAAGCGCGCCTGCGCTGGTCGCCCACGGGCGGTAGTGCACGAGAATCGTGCGCGCGGCGGGCACCAGCTCCGCCACGCCGTGAAGCGGGTCGCGCTGCAGCGAGGCCAGCAGGGCCAGCGTCTGGTCCAGGTCGGCCAGCTCGACCAGCAGCGCATTCGAGGAAACGGGCAGGAAACGCAAAACAAGCTCCAGATCGGGCCTTCTGACTCAGGCGAACGCAGACACCTTGACGCCGTCGCGCTCGAGCGCGCCGCGCACGGCGCGCGCCATCTCCAGCGCGCCGGCGCTGTCGCCATGCACGCAGATCGATTGCGCTTCGACGCGCGCCACGCTGCCATCGATGGCGACCACCGTGCCTTCCCGCACGAGCCGCAACATCCGTTGGGCAACCTCGTCGGCGTCGTGCAGCACCGCGCCCGGTTCGCGGCGCGATACCAGCGTGCCCTGCGGCGTGTAGGCGCGATCGGCGAAGGCCTCGGCAATGACACGCAGGCCCGCATCCCGCGCCCAGCCCACCAGCGGCGAGCCGGCCAGCGCAACCAGCGCCAGTTCGGGATTGAACTTGCAGATCGCGGTGATCACGTCGCGCGCCTGGCGCTCGTCGCTGGCGATGGTGTTGTACAGCGCGCCATGCGGCTTGACGTAGCGCACCGCGGTGCCGACCGTCGCCGCCATCCCCGCCAGCGCGCTGATCTGGTAGAGGACGTCGGCGATCAGGTCCTCGCTGGCGAGATCCATGTTGCGGCGGCCGAAGCCCTGCAGGTCCGGATACGAAACGTGGGCCCCCACCGCGACGCCGCGCGCCTTCGCGGCCTTCAGCGTCCGCAGGATGCCGGCGGGATCGCCCGCGTGGAAGCCGCAGGCCACGTTGGCGCTGCTGACGATGTCCAGCATGGCGGCATCGTTGCCCATGCGCCAGGCGCCAAAGCTCTCGCCCAGATCGCTGTTCAGATCGATTTGCATGGCGCCGGACCTCAATGCGCGGGCTCGGCTTCGCCCAGCAGTTCGCGTCCGCGCGTTTCCGGCAGCAGCAGGCAGGCGACGACGACCAGCCCATAGGCGCCGGCGGCGAGATAGCCGATGGCGACGCCCAGCGACATCGTCGCGCCCATATGCCCGATCATCGCCGGGAATACCGAACCGACCGCGCGCCCGAAGTTGTAGCAGAAGCCTTGTCCCGAGCCGCGGATATGGCTCGGATACAGCTCGGTCAGGTAAGCGCCCATGCCGGAGAAGATGCCCGACAGGAAGAAGCCCAGCGGGAAACCGAGCACCAGCATCGCGGCGTCGGTGATGGGCAGCTGCGTGTAGCAGATCACCAGGATCGCCGCGCTGACCGCGAACAGCATGAAGCAGCGCCGGCGACCCAGGTGGTCGGACAGCCAGGCGCTGGTCAGGTAACCGGCGAACGAGCCGGCGATCAGCACCATCAGGTAGCCGCTGGTGTTCAGCACCGACAGGTTGCGCTCCATCTTCAGGTAGGTCGGCAGCCAGGTCGTCACCGAGTAGTAGGCGCCTTGCATGCCGGTTGCCAGCAGGCTCGCCAGCACGGTCACGCGCAGCACCCCCGGCTTGAAGATCAGCATGAAGTTGTTGCTCTGCCCGGTGACGGCGAGCTTGGCCTGGGTCTCGCGATACACCTTGGGCTCGCTGATGTTGCGGCGGATATAGAGGATGAAGACCGCCGGCAGCACGCCGATCCAGAACAGCACGCGCCACGCGTATTGCTGCTCGAACACCGCGTAGACCGCCCAGAAGGCAATGGCCGACAGGCCCCAGCCCACCGCCCAGCTGCTCTGCACCAGTCCGACGGCCTTGCCGCGATGGCGGGCGCGGATCATTTCGGCGATCAGCACGGAGCCGACCGACCATTCGCCGCCAAACCCGAGCCCCTGCAGCATGCGCGTCACGAACAGCTGCTCGGGCGACTGCGTGAAGCCGCTGAGGAACGTGAAGAAGCTGAACCACAGCACGGTCAGCTGCAGTACGCGCACGCGGCCGTACTTGTCGGCCAGGATGCCGGCCAGCCAGCCGCCGATCGCGGAGCTGATCAGCGCGCCCGTCGCGATATAGCCGGCCTCGGCCTTGGTCATGCCCCATACCAGGATGAAGGTGGGGATCATGAAGGTGTAGATCATGTAGTCGAAGGCATCGATCCCATAGCCGACGAAGGCGGCAAAGAGCGTCTTGCGCTCTTCCTGCGTTGTTTCTTTAAGCCACATGGTTGCGCTCACTCGGGATAACGGCAAAACGTGGGGATGCTCGTCGCGCGGTTTGATGACGCCGCGGCGACGACGTCGAGGCAGTGAGCGGGACCGCCAACCAGCCGCCCCTCCACCGCAGCGCTGTTTGGCAAGGCACGTGCCATGTTGATGTATATGCACGTATTGACTCAACCACCGTGGATGGATTGTTCAACAATCATTCGTTCGGATCGATTCTGGTATACACCTAGGCCTGCATGGCCGAGCCAAGTCGCACCAATCTGGCGCAGGTTGTTGAACAAAGCTGGGGTAACATCCCGCGATACGGGACACGGCTGATACCGGGCCGACCGATGCCTGGCCGAAGTCCCGTTCCCCTTGCAGCCGACATGACAACCAGTTCCGACGTAAGAAACCTGGCCGAACGGGTCACCGAGCAGATCCGCCAGCGCATCCTGCATGGCGACTTCGCGCCCGGGCAGCGCCTGTCCGAAGCCGCGCTCAGCGAAAGCCTGCAGATCTCGCGCAATACGCTGCGCGAGACCTTCCGCGTGCTGACCAAGGAAGGTCTGCTCAAGCATGAGCCCAACCGCGGCGTGGCGGTGGCCATTCCGAGCATTGCGGCGATCATCGACATCTACCGGGTCCGCCGCCTGATCGAATGCCAGGCGATCGCGCAGGCCTACCCCAGCCATCCGGCGAGAAAGCACATGCGGCAGGCGGTGGAAGCGGGATTGCGTTGCCGCGACAGCGGCGATTGGCAGGGCGCGGGCACCGCCAACATGGAGTTCCACATGGCGATCGTGGAACTGGCCGACAGCGAGCGGCTGAACGTGATGTTCTCCCACCTGCTGGCGGAGCTGCGGCTGGCGTTCGGCATGCTGCAGGACCCCGAATTCCTGCACGGGCCCTATGTCGAGATGAACCAGCACATCCTCCAGCTGTTCGAGTCGGGCAAGCTGGCCGAGTGTGCCGCGGCGCTGAACGACTATCTGGTGCAGTCCGAGCGCATCGTGCTGTCGGCCTGCGCCCGGCACCCGGTCTTCAAGGGGCGCTGAGCGCGGGCCCGGGAAGGTGCCACCGCGGCGGCAACCTCAGAAATCGATCGTCGTCGAGACCAGGAAGGTGCGCGGAGTGGCAAGCGTCAGACCATTGGCCGAGGCGGAGGCCCAATAGGACTTGTCGAACAGGTTTTCCACCGCGGCGCGCACGGTCACGCGCTTGCCGGCTGCCTTCAGCGTATAGCGGGCGCCGATGTCGATCCGCGTCCAGGCCGGTATCCGCTGCCGGTTCGCGGCGTCGAGATACTGCGACGTCGAGCGCAGTACGCGCGCCGACAGCGTCAGCCCCGCCAGGAAGGGCGTGTCCCACTCCACGCCCGCGTTCAGGTTGTAGCGCGGCGTGCCCGGGGCGACGTTGCCGTTGTTGGCCGGTTCCGCCGTTTCCCTGAGCCGGCCGTTCAGATACATCGCGCCGGCCAGCACCCGCACGCCCTGCACCGGTTCGCCGAACACATTCCACTCCAGGCCGGTATTGCGTTGCTTCCCGGCGACCGAAAAGACATTGGTGGCCGGGTCCGTCAAGCCGGTGGGCTGCTCGATGCGGAACGCACTGAGCGTGGTCGCGATGCTGCCGAAATCCACCTTGACGCCCGCCTCCAGTTGCCTGGACTTGATCGGCGCAAACATCTGTTCGGCGTTGGCCGCGGTACTGGGCGCCGTGGGCCCCTGGCTCAGGCCCTCGATGTAGTTGCCGTAGAACGAGACCTGCTTCCAGGGCCGGACCACCAGCGCCACCGCCGGCGTGACGGCACGTTCGTCATAGTGGCTGGTGACCTGCCCGGTGGCGCCGAACGAATCGGACTGGACGCGCTGCAGGCGCGCGCCCAGCGTCAGCTGGACCCGCTCGTCCAGCGCGGAAATCGTGTCGGCCAGCGCCAGGCTGGAAAGCTCGGTCTCTTCCGCCTTGGGTACATCCGAACTCAGGCCCGCGAAGGACGGCCGCGGCGCCACGACCGGGTTGTACAGGTTCGAGCGGATCGTGCCGAAGTTCTGCCGCAGATTGCCGGCCTCAAGATGAAACACCGAGGCGCTCACGTTCAGCTGGTGGCGCAGCGGTCCGGTGGCGAAGCGCGCGTGGGCACCGATCTCGCTGGTGTACGCGTCTTCCTCGCGCAGGAAACGGAACGGCGCGCTGGCAAAGTTGCCGGCGGCGTCGCGCGCGGCGACCGCCATGCGCAGGAACTCGTAGCGCCCGCGGCGGGCACCGAAGGCGCCATACACCTCGAGGTCGTCGCTCACGTCGTACTCGCCGCGCAGCGCCACGTAGCTGTCGCGCGTGTCGGCGAAGGTCCAGGGCTGGGCATAGTTGCGGTGAATGCGCGAGGCATCGGGCAGCGGCACGCCCGCCGCCGCGGTCACCCGCTCCTGCGGCGCGTCGCCATTCTGCTGCTGATAGCCGAAATCGGCCGACAGGCGCAGCCGCGTGCCACGGTAGTCCAGCCCGAGCGTTGCCAGGCTGCGCTCCAGCAACTGCGGATCGACCGAGGTGTCGCCGTTCTTGTACGCGGCGTTGAAGCGCACGCCGAACTCCTGCCGCTCGCCAAAGCGGCGCGCCACGTCGGCATGTCCGCCGAAGGTCGAGTCCGATGCGTAGCCCAGCGTGAACTGATTCACCGCCTCTGCCGGCGCGCGCTTGGACACCACGTTGATGGCCCCGCCCACCGCGCCGCTGGGGGCCATGCCGTTGAGCAAGGCGCTCGGTCCCTTCAGGATCTCGATGCGCTCGGCCGCTTCCACCGCCACCGCATAGGTGGGCAGCACGCCATAGAGGCCGTTGAGCGCGATGTCGCTGTTCAGCACCGGGAAGCCGCGGATCGAGAACTGGTCGAAGCGCCCGGCGCGCGGGTTCACGTTGCGCACCGAGGCATCGTTGTTGACGACATCGGCGATGCTGCTGGCCTGCTGCGCCTGGATCAGCTCCTGCGTGTACGCCGTCAGGCTGAACGGCGTGTCCATGATGTCGCGATTACCCAGCAGGCCCAGGCCGCCGCCGGTCGCGACCTGGCCGCCCGGGTAAGCGGGCGCAAGGCGCTCCGCCGTGGCGGAGGCGGTGACCGTGACGGGCTGGAGCTCGACCTCCGCCGCCGGCGCTGCCTGGCGCCGGCGCAGCGTGTACGCCCCGCTGCCGGTCGCGGCCAGCTCGAGGCCCGTTCCCTGCAGCAGCCGCGCGAAACCCGCCTGGACGTCATAGGTGCCGTTCAGGCCTTCGCTGCGCAGCCCCGCCACCAGCCCCGACGGGAACGACAGCGGGACGCCGGCCTCGATGGAGAAGCGCGCCAGCGTATCGCCAAGCGGTCCGGGCGGAATCGCGTAGCTGCGCGCGGAAGACGCGCCGCCCGGGGCAGCGGCCTGGGCCAGCGCGGCGTCCGGCACGGCCAGCGTGGCGCACAGGCTCAATGCGGTGCCGGACAGGGCACGGGACAGCGCCCGCGTCAGCACGCTTTGCTTGGGAGAAAACCGGGAATTGCAGGGGATTGCCACGAACATGTTCCTTTCCGACACCAGTGACCAGTCGACGATCGGACCGGTGCCCGCTGGGGCGGGACCAGCCTACAACAGGTACACCGGGCGAGAGGAAAAAAGGGGCCACGTGCAGCGAGCGCAAGGGGGGGCCGGGAACGCATGAAGCGGGCTGGCGGCGCATGGGCCGTGCCCGCGGCGCATGAGCCGTGCCTGCGGCGCATGAGCCGGGCTGGCGGCGCATGAAGGCGGGCCGGCTGGCTCGCCCCGGGCCTATGTACTATCGCGAGGCGCCGGCGTCGCCGGGCTCGAGCATGACCCAGTAGCGGGTCCGCCGGCGCACCCGGATGCCCAGCGTCTCGGCCAGCAGGTCCAGGCTGCGGTCCGTGTCCCGCAAGGGGAAGGCCCCGGTCACGCGCAGGTCGGCGATGGCCGGATCGCAGCGCACGATGCCGGGGCGATAGCGCGCCAGTTCCTCGGCCAGCGCCTCCAGCCGCAGATTGCGCGCGGCCAGCATGCCGTGCGCCCACGCCGCACCCAGGCCGTCGAGCGCGGCGCCGGATGCCGTCTCCCCGGCGCCGAAGCGCAGCCATTGCCCGCTGTCCACCCGCAGCGGCGCGCCGTCGCGGCGCAGCCGAACCTCCACCGCTCCGTGATAGACCTCCAGCTGGCTGGCGTCGGACTGCCGGCGAACGACGAAGCGCGTCCCGAGCGCGCGCAGCACGCCGTCCGGCGTCTCGACGACGAAGGGCCGGGGCACGGCGGCCGGGTCCGGCTCGGTGTCGATCAGGATGCGGCCCGCCCGCAGCTTGATCAGGCGCGTGCTGTCGGAATAGGACACGTCGATCGCGCTGTCCGTGTCCAGCGTGACCCGCGTGCCATCGGCCAGCCGTACCTCGCGGGTTTCGCCGACTGCCGTACGGATGCCGGCGGTCATCGCCTCCCACGGGGCGAAGCGCCAGGCCAGGCAGGCGGCCGGGGCGCCCACCAGCATCAGGGCGAGCTTGCGGGTGGCCCGGCGCCGCTGTTCGCGCGCGAGTCCCGCCAACGCCGTGCGCCGCAACGCGGCCGGCACGCTGTCGAACGTGCCGAGCACCTGCTGCGCCTGGTGCCAGGCCCGGGCATGCGCGGGACTGCGCGCGCACCAGGCGTGCAGTTCGGCCAGTTGCGCGGCGTCGTGCGGATCCGACTGAATGCGTACCATCCAGTCGGCCGCCTCGGCCAGGATGCTGGCGGGCACCGTCCCCGCCCCACGGTCGCGGCTCATATCGCCGACAGGCAGGCGAGAAAGGCGTCGCGCATCTGCCGCTTCACGGTTCGCAGCGAGATGCCTTGCCGCGCCGCGATCTCCGCGTAGGTCAGGCCGTCCAGCTGCGACAACAGGAAGATCTCGCGCGCTCGCATGGGCATGGCGCACAGCATCGCGTCGATCCGGTGCAGGGCCTCGAGCACCAGTGCCCGCGTCTCGGGCGAAGGCGCCAGCGCTTCAGGCAGCTGGGCGAGGCTGTCCAGGTAGGCCTTCTCCACCGCGCGTCGACGGTAGAGATCGACCACCAGCCCCTTGGCCACGTGGGTCAGAAAGGCACGCGGCTCGGACAGACGGTCGAGTGCGCGTGGGCCGGCATAGACCCGGAGGAAGGTGTCGTGCGCCACATCGGCCGCCTCGCAGTCGTTGCCGAGGCGCTTGCGCAGCCAGCCATGGAGCCAGCCGTGATGATCGCAATAGAGTGCGTGCAGTGTCGTGCTTCGGCTCGGAGCGGGCATGGGCGGAACAGGATGGGAACGGCCAGAAAACCGCGCAGATGATAATACATCTCATTTCCCGGCAGACGATTTCTTGCGCCGTGCCCTACATCACCCGTCCGAACCACCACAGCGACAGCAGCGCCGCACCCGCCGCCAGCACCGCGCCAAGCGCGGCGAACAGTGCGGTGATTTCCGCCTGCTCGGTCTTGCCTAGCGTCAGCTTGGCGTTGATCGCGCGATACACCTGCTTGAGCCTGGCGGCGTCCTCCAGCCGGAAGTATTCGGCGCCGGTGGTATTGGCCACTTCCTTCAGCACGGCCTCGTCGAGCTTGACGCGCGCCGACCAGCCGTCCGCCGACAGCACGACGCCCTGGGTCGTGCCCACGCCGACGGTATAGACGCGCACCCCATAGGAGGCCGCCAGTTCGGCCGCCTGCACCGCGGTCGGACCGGCGTTGCTTTCGCCGTCGGAGAACACGACGATCGCGCCGGCGGCATAGGAGCCCGGGGCGGCGGCGCCCTCTTGGTCGGCAGAGTTTTGTCCTCCTCCCTGGCCCGCGCCCGGGCTCGCTCCCTGCCCCAATCCCGCTGCGCCGAACGGGTTGCCGAGCGCGCCTCGTTTCTTCAGCGGCGAGGCATCGCCATCCATCAGGCGTCCGGCGTCCTCGGTCGCTTCCGGCCGCAACGCCGTCAGCGCGATCAGCAGGCCGTTGCCCAGCGCGGTGCCGCCCTGTGGCTGCAGGCGGTCGATGGCCGTGGCCACGTCCTGCTTCGTGCGGCTCGGCGCCTGCGCGACGGCCGATGTTCCCGCCATCGCGACCAGGCCGACGCTGACGCCCGCGGGCTTCGCCTCGAGCAGCCCCTTGGCGGCCTGTTGCGCGGCGCGCAGCCGGTTCGGTTGCACGTCCTTCGCGCGCATGCTGCCGGACAGGTCGATGACCAGCATCACGGTCTCGATGCGCGAGGGCAGCACCAGCAGCGCATGCGGCCGCGAGATCGCGACGATCAATGCGGTCAACGCGAGCAGGATCAGCACCGGGGACACATGCCGGCGCCAGCCCGCGACGCCGCGGTTGGCGAAGCCGACGGTCTTCAGGGCGGGATAGTGAACCGCCGCACGCCGGCGCCGTGCGTCCAGCCACAGGTAGGCGAGAGCCAGCACGGGGACCAGCGCCAGCAGCCACAGCATCCTGGGCCACAGGAAGCTGATGGCGGGCAGCCGGGTGATCGCCTCGCTCACGCCGTCCATGCGGCCCCCTTCTTCGCTTCCTTGCTTGCCCCTGCATTCGCGCCCGCACTTGCGCCCGCATTGCCCCCCGCGCTGGGGCCCGCGTTGCCGGCTTTCAGCGCCGTGCCCTTTGCCGTGCCCTTTGCCGTGCCCTTCGCCGTGCCTTGCCGATGACGACGCTGCCGCGAGAACTCCAGCAGGGCCAGGTCCAGCCGGGCATCGGTCGACAGCGTCAGGCAATCCACGCCGGCCCGGGCAAAGCCCAGCCGCAGTTCTTCCTCGCGCGCCTGCGCGGCCGCCACGAAGCGCTTGCGAAAGGCCGGGTCGTGCGTGTCGACGAACATCTGCTCGCCGGTCTCGGCGTCCTGCAGCACCAGCAAACCCAGATCGGGCAGCGCCTGCTCCAGGGGATCGACCAGCCGCACGGCCACCACCTCATGGCGCCTGGCCAGCATGGCGAGCGAGGCCTGCCAGCCCGGATCGCTGATGAAGTCCGACACCACGAACACCACCGATCGCCGCCTGGCGACCGCCCGTGCATGGTCGAGCAGGCCGCGCAACCGAGTGTGGCCCGGCGAGGCGGCCGGCGTGGCGTGCATGCGGTCGAGCAGGTGCAGCAATTGCCGGCGCCCGGCACGCGCGGGCACCACCGACGCGGTCATGTCGGCCGCCCCGTTGTAGAGCACGGCGCCGACGCGGTTGCCATAGCGCGTCAGCAGCAGCGCCATCACGGTGGTGAAATCGCTCAGCAGGTCGCGCTTGCGGACCTCGCCCGAGCCGAACTCGACGGAGCCGCTCAGGTCGAGCAGGAACCAGGCCGCGATCTCCCGATCCTCCTGGAACATCCGCACATGCGGCGTCTGCAGCCGGGCGGTCACGTTCCAGTCGATGTGCCGGACGTCGTCGCCGGCCTGGTATTCGCGCAGGTCGGCCAGGTCCAGCCCGAAGCCGCGAAACAGCGTGCGGTAGTCGCCCTGCAGCATGCCGTCGAGGCGGCGCACCACGGTCCATTCCATGCGGCGCAG
>NZ_JCBAJO010000199.1:0-8745 GCF_059772245.1 Cupriavidus sp. R6-3 | reverse complement strand
ACAGCCGGCAGGACCACAGCCGGCTGGACGACAGCGCGACGCGCGCGCCCGCCATCGCACCGACCTTCGCCGCGCATCGCGCGCAAGCGCTCGCCGCGCTGGAAAGCCGGCGCCGCTACGTGTCGGCCGATATGCAAGCCGAGACCGAATGGAATCTGCCGCGCGAATGGCGTCCCGCCGGCACGCCGCGCGGCGGGGCGCTGCTGGTGCACGGGCTCGGCGATTCGCCGTGGTCCTTCGTCGATATCGCGCCGCGGCTGGCCGAGCGCGGCCTGCTGGTGCGCACGGTGCTGCTGCCCGGCCATGGCACGGCGCCAGCGGACCTGATGGACATCAGGCTGGAGGACTGGCAGCGCGTGCTGCGCGAGCAGGTCGCGGCGTTGCGGGATACCGTTGGCGACGGGCCGCTGTATCTCGGCGGCTTCTCCACCGGCGCCAATCTGGTGCTGGACTATGCGCAGGCCCATGCCGAGATCGCCGGGCTGTTGCTGGTGTCGCCGGCGCTGCGTTCCGGCAGCCGATGGGAATGGCTGACGCCGTTGCTCGCACCGGTGATGCCGTGGCTGCTGTCGACCGGCGACGACCGGCCGTAGCAGACGCCGGTCCGCTATCTGAACACGCCCACCAATGGATTCGCGCAGTACTACCGCAGCAATGTCGCGGCGCGCGCGGCGCTGAACGCGCGCCCTTACGACAAGCCGGCGCTGCTGATCGTCGCCGAGCACGATTCGGTGGTCGACTCGCATTACGTGCGGCAAGTGTTCGGTACGCGCTTCACGCATCCGGCGAGCCGGCTGATCTGGTATGGGGCGGAGCAGGGCAATGCGAGCGGCGATGTGCTTGTCGATGCGAGGGCCGATGTGCGCCTCGCTGGAAGCGTCGATGCGAGCGTCGGTGCAAGCCGCGATGCGAAGGCCGACGGGAGCGCCGGTACCGGCCGCGTGCTGGTCCGCCCGGACCGCCTGCCGGCAGAGCGCATCAGCCAGTTCTCGCACATGGGCGTGCTGTTTTCCGATGCCAATCCGCTCTATGGGCGGCAGGGCTCGTTGCGGCTGTGCCTGAACGGTCAGGAGCCGGCCGAGTACCAGCGCTGCGTCGATGGCGGTGAGGTCTGGTATTCGGATTGGGGCTATCGGGAGCCCGGCAAGGTGCACGCGCGGCTGACCTACAACCCGTATTTCGCATGGCAGACCGGCGTGATGTTGTCGGTGCTGGGGTTGGACGGGGCCGCTGGGGCGGTACCGGCCACGGCCTCGGCCACCGCATTGCCAACCACCTCGGCCACCACCTCGGCCACCGCATCGGCCGCGGCATCCTATGACGCATCCCCTGCATCCCCTGCTGAATCGGGCTCGGCATCCCCCACGGCATCCCCGACGGCATCCCGGTAACGGTCCCGGTCCGCCATCCTGCGCGGACCGGCCTTCACCCGCCGATCACCTGTTTCGCGTAGCTGGCGCGCTCCATTTCGCGCACCTCGACGCTGATCTGCACCGGCGTGTTGTTCGCGCCCGAGCGGACCGCTTCGGCGATCACCTCGCAGACCGCCTGGCCCAGCGCCTGGCGCGTTGCCAGGTCGCGGCCGTCGAGAATCGACAGCCGGCCATGGACGAAGGCGCGCTCGACCGCTTCGGTCCCCTGGCGGTAGGTCTCCAGCGTGATGCAGCGCGACTTGATATCGGGCTCCTGGAATTGCCCGGAGGCCAGCAGCGCGGCGTTGGCCTGATCCAGCAGTTCCTCGGGCGAGCAGTTCAGGCGCGCGTTTTCGGTGATTTCAATGACGAGATGGGGCATCGGGGACTCCGTCGGTTGGCGGGAAGAGACAGCGGGCAAAACGCCGGGTGCGTCGAGGCATCGGTGTTCGGTTCGTTCCCCGGCGCACTGCCGCTGTCGGCGGCGATGACGTTCGCGGCGGTAGTCATGATAAGCGCCGTGCCACGGGCAGGCCAACGCCCGGCGAGGGCGCGCGGCGGTCACCCCGGCGGCCAACCCGAATTTTGGCGCGATAATCGGTCCTGCCTTGCCTGCCGTTTCGCGTTCGCCTGCACAATGGGGCGATGCAGGGTTCAGGTCCCGATTCCGTTCGGACCTGTTCCGATCGCGTTCCGATCCCGTTCGCGAGCCTGTTCCGGATGTCGTTCCCGTTGTCGTTCCCGATACCGTTCCCGATCTTCGTCCCGTTTCCGATTCGACGAGCCAGCCGATGACCCAGCCTACCGCCGACCTCCCATCGTCCTCCGCCGGCACGCCGGCGCCCGCGCCACGCAGCGGCGGCCGCATCCTGGTCGATGCGCTGCGCATCCACGGCACCGAGCGTGTGTTCTGCGTGCCGGGCGAGAGCTTCCTCGACGTGCTCGACGCCCTGCACGATCAGCCCGCCATCGACGTGATCGTCTGCAAGCACGAAGGCGCGGCGGCCAATATGGCCGAGGCCGACGGCAAGCTGAGCGGACGTCCCGGCATCTGCTTCGTCACGCGCGGACCCGGGGCGACGCATGCCAGCGTCGGCGTCCATATCGCCGCGCAGGATTCGACGCCGATGATCCTGTTCGTCGGGCAGATCGCCCGCGAGCACCGGGGCAGGGAAGCGTTCCAGGAGGTCGATTACGGGGCGATGTTCGGCGGCATGGCCAAATGGGTCGCCGAGATCGACGACCCCGCGCGCATCCCCGAACTGGTGGCGCGCGCCTTCCAGGTCGCGACCTCGGGCCGGCCCGGACCGGTGGTGCTCGCGTTGCCCGAGGACGTGCTCGACGGCGAGGCGGTCTGCCGCGACACCGGCGCGTATCGGCCCGTGGTCGCCTCGCCGTCGGCCGCGGATGCGGCCGCGCTGGCCGAGCTGCTGTCGTCAGCGCAGCGCCCGCTGGTGATCGCCGGCGGCGCCAACTGGCGCGACGAGGATGCCGCGGCGTTCGCGCGCTTCGTGCACGCCTGGGACCTGCCGGTGGCCTGTGCCTTCCGCCGCCAGGACGTGCTGGACAATCGCGATCCGCACTATGTCGGGCATCTGAGCCTGGGTGTCAATCCGCGCCTGGCCGAGCGCGTGCGCGGCGCCGATTTGGTCGTTGCCTTCGGCACGCGGCTCGGCGACGTGGCCACCGACGGCTATACGCTGCTCGAACCCCCGCGGCCGCGCCAGCGGCTGGTGCATATCCACGCCGATGCGGCGGAACTGGGCCGGGTGTACCAGCCCGATCTGGCGATCCACGCGGGTATCGGTCCGGGAGCGGCGATGCTGGCGGGCCTGCCGGCGCCGGCGACGATACACTGGCGCGAATGGACGGCCGCGGCGCGCGCCGATCATCAGGGTTTTGTCTCACCGGCCGCGCCGCACGCGGACGCCACTGGTGTCGACATGACCGCGGTGGTCGACCATCTGAACCGCACGCTGCCCGACGATGCGATCGTCACCAACGGGGCCGGCAACTATGCGGTCTGGCTGCATCGCTACTTCGCCTATCGCCGGCCGCGCACGCAGCTGGCTCCGACCTGCGGTGCGATGGGCTATGGCCTGCCGGCTGCGATCTCGGCGAAGCTGCGCCATCCCGAGCGCACCGTGGTGTGCTTCGCCGGCGACGGCTGCTTCCAGATGTATCCGCAGGAGCTGACCACCGCGGCCGCGGTGGGCGCCAATGTCGTGGTGCTGGTCGTCAACAACGGCATGTACGGCACGATCCGGATGCATCAGGAGCGGCGCTATCCGGGCCGCGTCAGCGGCACGGGCATCGTCAATCCGGATTTCGTCGCGCTGGCGCAGGCCTGTGGGGCCTGGGCCGAGCGGCTGACCAGCGCGGACGGGTTTGCCGACGCCTTTGCGCGCGCCTGCGCCGCAGGCAGGCCGGCGCTGCTCGAGCTGTGCACCGACCCGCGGCAGATCACGCCGGCGATGCGGCTCAGCCAGTAGCAAGCGACGGGACCGCCGGAGCGCTGCCCGCGCCGGCGGTGGTTGTGGCGGTGGTGGCGGTGGTGGTGGTGGTGGTGGTGGTGGTGGTGGTCGATTTCGCCGACGCGGCGGCGAGCAGACGCTTGATCTGGCGGTCGCGCAGGTCCAGCGTGCATAACTCATCGTTGACGAGCAGCCAGTCCTCGCGCAAGCAGGCGCCGATGCGCTGCACCACGCCCACGGGCAGCCGGAAGTCCGCGAAGGCCGAATACCTCGGAATCTCGCCGCGCCACCAGTGCTGCTTCCACACGTCGGTCAGGCGAGCGGCCAGTTCCGCCAGTTGTTCGTCCTTGGCGTCGGCCGACTGGCGAAGCGCCTGCAGAACGCCGATCACTTCGGCATAGGCCGATGCGCTCTCCGACCGGTTGCGGCGCAGGTACCTGACCACGGCCGCCATCTGCGCCAGCACCGCGGCGGCGGCGACGTCCAGGCACTCGGGTGGATCATTGCCGGCGATCGCGCGAACCACCTTGCACCATTTCCCCTTGTGCGCGAACAGCTTGCAGCGGTCCGCCTTGCGGATGCGCTCGGCCAGGAAATTCAGCCTCACGCGGCGCGCTTCGGGCGACAGCACCGGGGAAATCCGCGGGCGCGGTTCGTCGACGTCAACGCCGGTGCCAGAAGGGACGCGTGCTTCGTTGGCGGACGGCGGCACAGTCGAGACAGCCATGCCGGCCCGCTGGCGCAGTCGCGTGATGGTGTGCAATACGGCGGGAACCTGCCCGTGACAGGGCCGCTCGCAGCGATACCTGTCGCGCGGCACGACGCAGCTCAGCAGCGTCAGCACGACGCGGCGGAACCAGCCCAATTCGCGCCAGTTGCGCTCCAGCCGGACATCGACAGGCTGGCGGCCGTTCGCGACTGCGGCATTCTCGACGACGAGCCGGTAGCCGCGGCCGCCGACGAAGAACGAGCCGCGCTGAAGGACGATCCGCTTCAGCATGGATTCGTCGCTGCCTTTGGCGACGGCGTCGAAGAATTCGTGCGCGGTCGAATAGTGCGCCGCGAGGACGGGGCGCGCAAGGCAGGGCAGAGTGGGCATGGGGGGCGCTCCGGAAAACGCCGCACTGGCGCGCGGCAGTGGGATTGCCGCGTCCGATCGGCCGCGCCTGCCAGGCGGGGCCAATCGGTTTGCGGGACACCGGAATCATGGCGGCATGCTGGCCGCGTTCTTGCGAATTTGGCGCGGTCCGTATGGCAAACGGTAGCCCGCTCGTCGCGCGATCGCGGTTTCGTCACCGTCGCGGCAGGCCGGCCGCTTCCGCGTCGCCCGATTGTCGCGTCGCCCGATCGTCGCGCCGCCCGATTACGGCCGTCCGATTACGCGCCGCCGAGTTCGCGCTCGATCCGCGCGACGCATTCGATCAGCACCGGCCGCACCACGTCGAGCAGATGCCGCGGCGGGACGACCGCGTTGGGGCCGCTGCAGCTCAACGTCATCGGCGGCAGCGCGGGGCCCGGATGAAAGGCGGCCGCGATCGAATTGATGTCCGGCAGCCAGTCGCCGAACGAGGTGGTGCAGCCCATGCGCCGGACTTCCTCGCGGCTGCGCGCGAGCACCGCCTGGGCCTCGGCCTCCGGCAGCCCGTCGCTGGCGCGGAAGGCGGCCAGCGCCTGGCGCGCGTCGGCGGCCGGCAGCGCCTGCAGATAGGCGCGGCCCGCGGCCGTGGTCAGGCCAGAGATGCGCGTGCCCACGGCCACGCGCAAGGTCAGATAGCTCTCGGCCTGGCAGTTCTCGAAGATCAGCATGCGGCCGCGATCGCGCAGGATCAGCGAGGCGACGCCCTGCGACAGATCTGCCAGGCGCTGCATATGCGGCCGCGCGACCGCCAGCACATCGGCGCCTTCGCGCCCGGTCGGCGCCAGCGCCAGCGCGGAGCTGCCGAGGCGATATTTGCCGGCGTCCGGCTCCAGGCGCAGATAGCCGAGCTCGGTCAGCGTATGCGTCAGCCGCGATACGGTCGACTTGGGCAGGCCGCAGCGCTGCGCCAGTTCCGCGTTGCCCAATTGCGCGTCGAAGCCGCGGAAGCATGCCAGTACATCGAGGCCGCGCGCCAGCGCGGTGACGAAGTGACGGTCTTCCTTGTGGCGGGGCGCGCCGCTGCCGATGCCGCTGCGGACGTCGTCCCGCTCCGCCGCCTCGGTCGCCATCGCCTGGGCCTGATCGTCGCTTGCCATGGTGCTCGTGCGATCCGCGCTCAGAACTCGCCGGCGGCCAGCATCTCGCGCAGCCTGGCCTTCAGGATCTTGCCCGACGGCGCGGCCGGCAGCTGTGCGACCACCTTGATTTCCGCGGGGATCTTGTACGGCGACAGCCGTTCGCGCAGGAAGGTCTTCAGCGCCGCGGGATCGAGCGTCATGCCGGCGCGGACCTCGACGAAGGCGATCACCTCCTCGTTGCCTTCGACGGCGCGTCCGACCACGGCCGACTGCACCACCGCCGGGTACGCGTTGATCGATTGCTCGACTTCCTCGGGATACACGTTGAAGCCGGAATGGATGATGATTTCCTTGGACCGGCCGACGATGGAGATCGCGCCGTCGTCGTCGATCCTGGCGAGGTCGCCGGTATGCAGCCAGCCGTCGGCGTCGATCGCCTGCGCGGTCAGATCGGGGCGCTTGTAGTAGCCCTTCATCACGTTGGGGCCGCGCACCAGCAGTTCGCCGCTGCCGTCCGGCAGCGGATCGCCGAGCCGCACCTCGACACCGGGCACCGCCTGGCCCACCGAGCAGTCGCTGCGCGGCGCATCGACGCGCGTCTGGCTGACGGTCGGCGACGTTTCGGTCATGCCGTAGCCGTTGTGCAGCGTGATGCCGAAGGTCTGCTCGAACGCGGCCTTCAACGTCGCGGTCAGCGGCGCGCCGCCCGATTGCGCCATGCGCAAGGCCGGCGCGCGCAGCGGCGTGGGCTGGCTGCGGCCCCATTCGATCAGCTTGGCGTACATCGCCGGTACGCCGTGCAGCACCGACAGGTTCTCCTCGACCAGCGCGCGCGCCAGCCGCTCGGGCCGGAAGCGCGGTTCGTAGTAGACCGTGGCGCCGTTGGACAGCGGGCCGACCAGCAGCACCGACAGGCCGTAGACATGCGAGATCGGCAGCACGCCATAGACGCGGTCGCCCGGCTGCACGCGCGCCTGCACGCGGTTGCTGTGGCCGATGAACATCAGGTTCGAATGCGTCAGCATCACGCCCTTCGATGCGCCGGTGGTGCCGGTGGTGTAGATCACCGCGGCCACCTGTTCGCGCGCGTCGGCCTGCACCGGTTCGGGCACCGCCTCGCCATTGAGCTTGCCGATCAACAGGCGACCGACATGCGGCCATTCGGCCCATTGCGCGCCGCGCGCCAGGCCGTGCTCGCGCGCCTCGGGGTAGGCATTGTCGAGATACAGCGCGAGCCGGGCGCCCGCGTGCTCGATGATGTTGTCGATCTCGCGCGCGGACAGTCGGGCGTTGACGGGAATCGCCCACGCGTCCAGCGAACTGAGGGCGAGGATCAGCACCGCGCAGCCGACGCTGTTCTCGGTCACCAGCACCACGCGGTCGCCGCCGCGCACGCCGGCATTGGCGAGCGCCGCCGCGCTCTGGCGCACCGCGCCCTCCAGCTCGCCATAGCGGATCGAGCGCTCGCCATCCATCAGCGCGACCACGTCCGGGCGGTCGGCGGCCCAGGGCGCGATGGCCTGGTGCAGGCGCGCGTAGGGCGGCACGAACGGCGCGGCGGAGGGCCGGGAAGCGGGCGTGGAGGCGGCGGGGGAATTAGCGCCGGTATTGGGGCCGGTATTGGGGCCGGCATTGGCGCCGGGATTGGCGCTGAAGGTGCTGCTCATCGAAGTCTCCGGAATGGCGTTGCCGGCGTGGCCGCCGGCTTGGTCTGTCCGCGATGGTTGCATCGTTCGATGATGCCGTCAACTGCAATGCAGAATCTATGTTCTGCAGTGCAGAACAGCCAAATCCGATGGCGGGATGCGTCCAGCAGCGTCCCAAGACGGCGGAGCGCCTCGCCTCCCGGCGGGCCCGGCTCAGAAGCGGAAGCGCCCCACATCGGCGGCCAGTTCGCCGGCCTGCCAGTCCAGCGATTCGGCTTGCTGCGCCACCGTGGTCACCAGTTCGGCGTTCTGCCGGCTGGTGCCGTCCAGGCGCGCGACGGCGCCGTCGACCACCGCAATCCCCGCCGCCTGCTGCTGCGCCAGGCCATTGAGCCGCTCCGCCAGCGTATGGCTGCGCAGCACCGCCTGCTCGATCGCCGCCATCGCCTGTTCGACCTCGCCGCTGAGGCCGGCGCCGGCCTCGATGTCGCGCGTGGCTTCGCCGAGCAGCGCGCCGATATCGCGCGCCGATTGCGCGCTGCGTTGCGCCAGTGCACGGACTTCGTTGGCCACCACGGCGAAGCCGCGGCCCGCCGCGCCGGCGCGCGCAGCTTCGACCGCTGCGTTGAGCGCCAGCAGATTGGTCTGGAAGGCGATGCCCTGCAGCACGCCTACCACTTCGGAGATGTCGCGCGAACGCGCCTGCACCGCATCCATCGACGCACGCATGCTGCGCACCACCGCGCTGCCGGTGCCGACCGCGTCGCGTGCCTGGCTGGCCATCGCGCTGGACTCGTGCGCACGCATGTGGATCTGCTCGACCAGCCCGCGCAGTTCGCCGATGCTCGTGGCGGCTTCCTCGACGGCGGCCAGCTGGCGGCCGGTGCGCTCGGACAGATCGCGATTGGCCGCGGCGATCCGCTCGCTGGCGCCATGGATCTGGCGCGCCGAGGATTGAATGCGCGCGAGCATCGCGGCCAGCGCGTCGCGCATCGC
>NZ_JCBAJO010000198.1:0-8747 GCF_059772245.1 Cupriavidus sp. R6-3 | reverse complement strand
CAAAAGAGCCTGCAAGCGGCAGCGCCGCATGCAGGCTTTTTGCTGATCCGATCGGCGGCCTCCGTGGGCGCGCCGCCGCGGTCAGATCTCGACCTTGGTACCCAGCTCCACCACCCGGTTGGCCGGAATGCGGAAGAAGTCCGAAGGCTTGGCGCCGTTCTGATGCATCCACGCGAACAGCGTCTCGCGCCACATCGGCATGCCGGGCAGGCGCGACGGGATCACCGACTCGCGCGCGATGAAGAACGAGGTCTCCATCAGCTCGAACTCCATGTCGAGCTTGCGCTTGGACAGGTCGAGCACCTTGTGCACGTCGGGGGTTTCCTTGAAGCCGTACTCGGACTTCAGGATGAAGACGCCGCCGCCGAGGTCCTTGCAACTGAGCCGGTGATCGTCGTCGACATAGGGAATGTCGCGTGTGACGAAGCTCAGGAACACCACGCGCTCATGCAGCACGCGGTTGTGCTTCAGGTTGTGCAGCAGCGAGACCGGCACGAATTCGGTGTTGCCGGTCAGGAAGACCGCGGTGCCCTCGACGCGGTGCGGCGGATGGGCCAGCAGGCCGGCCATGAAGGGCTCGAGCGGAATGCCCTCCTCCAGGCTGCGCGCGCGTAGCAGCTTGCGGCCGCCGTACCACGTCATCAGCAGGAAGAAGGCGGCGCTGCCCAGCAGCAGCGGGAACCAGCCGCCCTCCGCGATCTTCAGCAGATTGGCCGACAGGAACGACAGGTCGATCACCAGGAAGGCGGCGCCCGCCGCTCCCACCACCGCCGGCGGCCATTTCCACACGTGGCGCATCACGACGATCGACAGCAGCGTGGTGATCACCATCGTCGTGGTCACGGCGATGCCGTAGGCGGCGGCCAGGTTCTCCGACTTCTTGAAGGCCAGCACCACCAGCACGACGGCCACCAGCAGCACCCAGTTGATCACCGGCAGGTAGATCTGGCCGATCTCGGCTTCCGAGGTGTAGCGGATGCGCATGCGCGGAATGAAGCCGAGCTGGATCGCCTGGCTGGTCAGCGAGAACGCGCCCGAAATCACCGCCTGCGAGGCGATCACCGCGGCGCAGGTGGCCAGCAGCACCATCGGGATCAGCAGCAGGTCGGGCACCATCAGGTAGAACGGATTGCGCACCGCGCTGGGGTCGCCCAGCAGCATCGCGCCCTGGCCGAAGTAGTTCAGCATCAAGCAGGGCATCACGATGGCGAACCAGCCCCGGCGGATCGGCGCGGGACCGAAATGGCCCATGTCGATGTACAGCGCCTCGGCGCCGGTCAGCACCAGGAACACCGCGCCGAGCACGATGAATGCCTGCAGCGAATGTTCGATCAGGAAGCGCACGCCGTACAGCGGATTGATCGCGGACAGAATGGCGGGCGACTCGATCAGGTGGTAGATGCCCAGCCCGCCGAGCGACAGGAACCACACCATCATGATCGGACCGAACAGCTTGCCCACCGACGAGGTGCCGCGCCGCTGCAGCAGGAAAAGCACCAGCAGGATCGCCAGGGTGATCGGAATGACGTAGTGCGACAGCGCGGGCGTCGCGATCTCGATGCCTTCCACGGCGGAGAGCACCGAGATGGCCGGCGTGATCACCGCATCGCCGTAGAACATGCAGGCGCCGAAGATGCCCAGCATCATCAGCACCTTGGCCCGCCGCGTGCGCGGTGCGGCGCTGCGCAGCGCCAGCGCCATCAGCGCGAGCACGCCGCCCTCGCCGTCGTTGTCCGCGCGCATCACGAACACCACGTATTTGATCGACACCACCAGGATCATTGCCCAGAACAGCAGCGAGATCACGCCCATCACCGCTTCGGGACTGAACGGAATGCCATGCTCGGCGCTGAAGCACTCCTTCAATGCATAGAGGGGACTGGTGCCGATATCGCCGAAGACGACACCGATCGCCGCGAGTACCAGCATGCGCATGCTGGGCGTCTCGACGAAATAATGGCTCGTGGTGGGTTGTGTCATGGATTCGGAGCGGGAGGCCCACTATGCCGCGGCCGGCCGCATCGTTCGAGGATTTTTTTGCAATGCACAATCGGGCGCCATTCTAGTGGAAACGGGCCGGCAGCGTCATCAGGAATCTTTTTGAGACCGTGTCGGGCGCGCCGCGGGTGGCGCGTGAAGACGTTGGCTGGCCGGCGTTCGCCCTACCCAGGAACGCAAGGATGCGAGCGAAGCGGCGCTCGGTCAAGCCCGAGGTGTGGCGTGCCCGCCATAGAAAAACGGCGCGACCCGCGGTATTCGCGCCGTTCGGTTTCCGCCATGCCTGACTGTCCGCCTTGTCGGCCCTGCCCATGTCTGCCATGTATTCCTTCTTCGCCGCGCCAGATACCGCCGCGGGTGCAGACGACCATCGCGGTGGTCAGACGCCGAGATACCGTTCGAGCAGGCCGGGCGTGGCCGCCAGCTCGGCCGCGGGGCCGCTGGCCGCGACCAGGCCCTTCTCCAGCACCACCACGCGGTCGGCCTGTGCCAGCACGGCGCGATAGTTGCGGTCGACCACCACGGTGGAGATGCCGGTGCCGCGCACGGCGGCGATCACGTCCCATATCTCGCGCACGATCTTCGGGGCCAGCCCTTCGGTCGCCTCGTCCAGGATCAGGCAGTCGGGGTTGGTCATCAGCGCGCGGCCGATCGACAGCATCTGCTGCTCGCCCCCGGACAGCTGCTGGCCGCCGTGGTCCAGCCGCTCCCTGAGCCGCGGGAACAGGTCGAGCACCCTCGTCTCGCCCCAGTCATTGCGGCCGTTGCAGCCCTTGCGCGCCGCCATCAGCAGGTTTTCGCGCACCGACAGGTTGGGGAAGATGCCGCGGCCTTCGGGCACGTAGGCCACGCCCAGGCGCGCGACATCGTATGGCCGCGCGCGCGACACGTCGCGGCCAGCGACCACGATGGTGCCGGCGCGCTGCGTCACGTGGCCGAGCAGCGTCCGCAGCAGCGTGCTCTTGCCCATGCCGTTGCGCCCCAGCAGGCCGACTGTCTCCCCCGCGTCGACGCGAAAGTCGACACCGCGCAGCACATGGCTGGTGCCATACCAGGCCTGCACGCCGGTGGCTTCGATCATCGGCTTCACGCTGCGCACTCCTTGCGCGTGCCGGCGGCCGCGCCGGCGCCTGCGCCATGGGGATTGGCGTCGTCCGCGACATCGGCAAGCTCGCCGGCGCCCTCGTCGTCGCCCAGGTAGGCCTGCTGGACCTCGCGATTGGCCCGGATCGCGGCCGGTTCGCCCGAGGCGATCACCACGCCGTTGACCATCACGGTGATGCGGTCGGCGACCGCGAACACCGCGTCCATATCGTGCTCGACCAGCAGGATCGCGTGACCCTCGCGCAGGTCGCGCAGCAGCGCCAGCATGCGCGCCGATTCCTCGGCGCCCATGCCGGCCAGCGGCTCGTCGAGCAGCAGCGCCACCGGCTGCGTAGCGAGGCACATCGCGACCTCGAGCTGGCGCTTCTGGCCGTGCGACAGGGCCATGGCTGGCAGCGCCGCGCAATCCGCGAGACCGGCTCGTTCCATCGCCTCGTCGCCGAGCGCGCGCGCGGTGCGGCAGGACTGCGCGCTTTCCCACAGCCGCCAGGCACGCTGCGCGCGCGACTGCGCCGCGAGGCGGCAGTTCTCGCGCACGCTCAGTGGTGCGAACACGTTGTTGCGCTGATAGCTGCGTCCCACGCCGGCGCAGGCGAGCCGCGGCTGCGGCCAGCCGGTGACGTCGTTGCCGTGCAGGAACAGCTGGCCCGCGCTGGGCGCGAGCTCGCCCGACAGCAGATTGATCAGCGTCGACTTGCCGGCGCCGTTGGTGCCGATCACGGCGTGGATCTGATGCAGGTCCAACGCCAGATCGACGCCGGACACCGCGGTCAGGCCGCCGAAGCGGCGCGTCAGTCCGGCCGCGCGCAGCACCGGTTCGTTGCCATGGCGCGCGTTCATCGCCGCTCTCCCCGCATGTCGCTCACTTTGCCGCCCGCCTTGCCTTCGGCCCTGCCTCCGGCTCCGCGGCCCACGCCGCCACCCAGCCGGCGCCGCAACAGCGCGGCCAATCCGACCAGTCCGCCCGGCAGCAGCGCCACCGCGGCGATGATGAAGCCGCCCATCAGCAGCTGCCAGTGCTTGGTCAGCGTGCTGAACCATTCGGCCAGCAGCACGAAGGAAAACGCGCCGATCACCGCGCCCGCCAGGCTGCCGACGCCGCCCAGGATCACCATCAGCATCGCGTTGCCCGACTGGTGCCACGACGCGATCTCCGGATTGACGAAGCCGAACTGGATCGCATACAGATAGCCCGCCAGCCCGGCGAACGCGCCGCCGGCGACGAAGGCGCCAAGCTGGTAGCGGTAGGTGGCGAAGCCGGCCGCGCGCATGCGCTGCTCGTTGTGGCGGATGCCGATCAGCGCGTGGCCGAAGCGCGAGCGCAGCACCATCGCCAGCGCCGCCACGGTGAAGATCAGCGCGCCCAGCACCAGCCAGTAGAAATGCACGGGATCGTCGATGCCGAGCGGACGCGCGCCGAACACGCCGAACTCGGGCCGGAAATAGATATAGGTGCCATCGCTGCCGCCCGCGATCTTGGTGTCGTGGAAGATGAAGTACACCATCTGCGCGAACGCCAGCGTGACCATGATGAAGTAGATGCCGCGCGTGCGCAGCACCAGCATGCCGACCAGCAGCGCCAGTACCGACGCCGCCGCGACCGCCGCCACCAGCAGCCACCAGCCATTGCCCGGCTCGGACTGCGGCGCCAGCATCGCGGTCGCATAGGCCGCGGTGGCGAAGTACGCCGCGTGGCCCAGGCTGACCAGCCCCGTATAGCCGATCAGCAGCTGCAGCGACAGCGCGAAGATCGCCATGATCATGACCTTGCTGAGCAGGTCGATGTAGAACTTGTTGCCCTCGCCGCCCAGCGCGAGCGGCAGCGCCGCCAGCACCGCGAAGGCGATCGCCCACGCCAGCGTGGTCCAGCGCAGGTTGGCGCGCCGCTGCAGGTCGAAGGCCGCGCCGATGTCGGCGCCGAGATCGGTCGGAGGTGTCGATGCCATCGCGCTAGCCCGCCTTGAACAGGCCCTGGGGTTTCCAGAGCAGAATGATCGCCATCAGCAGATAGACCAGCACGCCCGCCGCCTCCTGCCAGAAGACCTTGCCGAAGGTATCGACGAAGCCGAGCAGCAGCGCGGCGACCATCGCGCCCTTGACCGAGCCGATGCCGCCGATCACCACCACCACGAAACAGACGATCAGCACCTGGCTGCCCATGCCGGGATAGACCGACGACACCGGCGCGGCGATCATGCCGGCCAGCACCGCCAGCGCGACGCCGAGCGCGAACACCAGCCGGTACAGCCGGCCGATGTTGACGCCCAGCGACTGCACCATCTCGCGATTGCTGGCGCCCGCGCGGATCGTCATGCCCAGCCGCGTGCGGCGGATCACGTAGTACATCGCCGCGGCCACCAGCAGGCACACCGCCGAGATGAACAGCCGGTAGACCGGATAGGTCATCTCGTTGCCGATCGGCAGCGCGCCGTCGAGCAGCGGAGGCACCGGCACGCCATGCACGTCGTCGCCGACCAGGATGCTGCGCATCTCCTCGAACACCAGGATCAGTCCATAGGTCATCAGCACCTGCTGCAGGTGGTCGCGTTCGTACAGATAGCTGAAGAACACCCACTCGAGCAGATAGCCGAACGCGACCGCCAGCACGATGCCAAGCGGCAGCGCGATGAACAGGCTGCCGGTCATGCTCGCCAGCGTGAAGGCCAGATAGGCGCCCAGCATGTAGAAGCTGCCGTGGGCGAGATTGATCACGCCCATGATGCCGAAGATCAGCGTCAGGCCGCTGGCGACCAGGAACAGCAGCAGGCCGTACTGCACGCTGTTCAGGCACTGGATCAGGAAGGAGACGAGGTCCATGCGAGGCGATCGGTCGTTGACGGGGCCGCGGCCGGCGCGAGCCGGTATGCCGCGGCCGTTAAGGCATGCAGGAGGCAGGCGATCGAGTGGCCGACTGGCGCGGTCAGCCCCACATTACAGGCGGCAGCCGCGCGCCGGATCGGCCAGCGCCTTCACCGCGATGCCGCTGACCTTGTTCTCGCGCCCCTCGACCTTGCGCAGATAGAAGTCCTGCACCGGGTTGTGGGCGCGCGACAGCGTGAAGGTGCCGCGCGGGCTGTCGATGCGCGCCGCGGCGATCGCCTTGTAGACGTCCGCCTTGCGGCTCATGTCGCCCTTGACCGCGCTGGCGCCGGCGGCCAGCATCTGCGCGGCGTCGTAGCCCTGTACCGCATAGACATCGGGCTGCAGCTTGTAAGCCTTCGCATAATTGAGCCGGAACTGCTTGTCGCGCGGATTCTGCAGGCCGTCGGCGTAGTGCAGCGTGGTCTCCAGGCCTTGCGCGGCGGCGCCCTGCGCCTCGAGCGTGCCGTCGGTCAGGAAGCCCGATGCATACAGCGGAATCTTGTCCTTCAGGCCCGCCGCGGCCCAGTCCTTGACGAACTTGACCGCGCCGCCGCCGGCGAAGAAGACGAACACGGCATCGGGCTTGAGCGAGGCGATCTCGGTGATCTGCGCCTGGAATTCGACGTTGGGGAACGGCAGGCTCAGTTCCTTGACGATCTTGCCGCCCTTGGCCTCGAACGCCTCCTTGAAGCCGCGCACCGACTGCTCGCCGGCCGCGTACTTCCACGTCAGCGTGACGACCCGCTTCATGCCGCGTTCGGCCACCACCTGGCCCATCGCATAGCCGGGCTGCCAGTTCGAGAACGAGGAGCGGAAGATGTTGGGCCCGCACAGGGGACCGGTGGCCTCGTCGGCCCCGGCGTTCGGGATGATCAGCAGCGTGTTGCTTTCCTTGGCGACCTTGACGATGCCCATCTGCACGCCCGAGTGCACGGTGCCGACCACCACGTCGACCTGGTCGCGCTTGACCAGCTTGTTGGCGTTCTCGGGCGCCTTGGCCGGATCCGATTCATCGTCGACCTTGAAGTACTCGACCTCGCGCCCGCCCAGCCGGCCGCCCTGCTCCTGCACGTACATGCGGAAGCCGTTCTCGATCGCCGTGCCGAGCGCCGCGTAGGTGCCGGTGTAGGGCAGCATGAAGCCGACCTTGATCTTGCCGGCCGCCGCGGATGGCGCGGGCTGCCCCGTGGCGGCGCCCGCCAGCGTCAGCGCGGCGACGGCAACACAGGCCGGCGCCAGGCGGCGCGAGATGAAGCGATGCATGGATGTCTCCTCCTGGTGGTTCAGCGGGTCGCTCGCGCGACGGTGCGACGGCGTCCGTTCCATTGCGCCATGCCTGCCCGCCGAGACCGCGTGGTTGCTTGCGAAGTTGCATGCGGCGCGGCCTGCGGTCGGGCGTGGCATCGCGGCGGTGCGGCGCCAATTATTTTAGGTTTGAAGTTTTCGCCGTTATAAACCCCGCCATGGATGGCGTCAATGCAGTGGAACCCGGCGCCGCGGCCACCGAGGCTGGCGGTGCCTCCGGGGCTATCGAAGCGACCGGGCCGACCGGCTCGCGCCCGAGTGTAATGACGCGCGGGCCGCGGGGATATCGCGGCTTACCCTGTCTCATGGCGCGGATGGCGACGGAACGGCGCCCGCCGCGTCGGTCGCGGACGTGCGCGCCTGCTCCGCGTCGGTCGCGCCCTCGCGTGCCTGCCGCTCGCGCTGCCGCAGGCGGAAGCGCTGGATCTTGCCGGTCGCGGTCTTGGGCAGCTCGGCCACGCATTCGATCCGGCGCGGATACTTGTACGGCGCCAGGCTGCTCTTGACGAAGGCCTGCAGCTCGGCCTCCATGCCGTCGTGCCATTCGTGGCCGGGACGCAGCACCACGTAGGCCTTGGGCTTGACCAGACGGTCGGCGTCCTCGACGCCGATCACCGCCGCCTCCAGCACCGCGGGATGGCGCGCCAGCGCCGCCTCGACCTCGAATGGCGAGACATAGATGCCGCCGACCTTCAGCATGTCGTCGCTGCGCCCGGCATAGACATAGTAACCGTCCGCATCGCACAGATACTTGTCGCCGCTGCGGGTCCATTCGCCGACGAAGGTATCGCGGGTCTTGTCGCGATTGCCCCAGTACATCAGCGCGGCCGACGGCCCCTTGATGTACAGGTCGCCGATCTCGCCGGGCGCGCAGGGCTGGCCGGCGTCGTCCAGCAGTTTCAGCTCGTAGCCGGGCACCGCCTTGCCGGTAGTGCCGTAGCGGACGTCGCCGGGACGATTCGACAGGAAGATGTGCAGCATCTCGGTCGAGCCGATGCCGTCGAGGATGTCGCAGCCGAAATGGGCGCGGAACCGCTCGCCGATATCGCGCGGCAGCGCCTCGCCGGCGGAGGTACAGACGCGCAGCGCGACCGCTTCGCGCGCCGGCAGGTCGGGGGCGGCCAGCATGCCGGCAAACAGCGTCGGCACGCCACAGAACACCGTCGGCCGCTGCCCGGTCAGGCGGCGGAACACCGCCTGCGGCGTCGGCCGCTCGGCCATCAGCAGCGTGGTGGCGCCGACCGACAGCGGAAAGGTCAAGGCGTTGCCGAGCCCGTAGGCGAAGAACAGCTTGGCTGCGGAGAACACCACGTCGTCCTCGCGCAGGCCCAGCACCTGGCGGGCATAGAGGTCGGCGGTATGGAACAGGTTGCCGTGGGTATGGACGGTGCCCTTGGGCCGGCCGGTCGAGCCCGATGAATAGAGCCAGAACGCCATGTGGTCCGGTCCGGTGGCCGCAGGGTGCGCCAGCGGCGTAC
>NZ_JCBAJO010000197.1:0-8822 GCF_059772245.1 Cupriavidus sp. R6-3 | reverse complement strand
CCGCTGGCCAGCGCGACGGCCTCCGGATGCTCGCGCACCGCCGGCTCCCGCGGCGACACCAGCACCAGCGTGCCGGGCCGGGCGCCGAAGCCCATGGTCTTGATGGCGCGCGCCACCGAGCCGACGTTGCCGGGATGGCTGGTTTCGACCAGCACGAAGCGCACGCGGGCAAAGGCGGCGTCCAGGGCGGTCTGTGGCGCGCCTGGAGCTGCGTTTGCGTGCTCGCTCGTGTCCATTGCCGGGTTCCTATACAATGCAGGGTTCCAATTTATTTGGCGCGCCGCTCCGCCGCCCTGGCCAAGGCTTCGATGCCGGCCAGCGGAGACAAGGTCGACGCGCCCGTTCTTCTACAATCCGTTGTGTTGTCCGCCGGGAGCCGCGCGCGCCATGCCGTCCGCAGCGCTGCCCGCTTTTCGGCGGCTGGAGAGATTCATGCATCCGATGCTCAATATCGCCATCAAGGCCGCTCGCAAGGCGGGTTCCATCATCAACCGCGCGTCGATGGACGTGGATCTCCTGCGGGTTTCCCGCAAGCAGCACAACGATTTCGTCACCGAGGTCGACCGCGCCGCCGAGGCCGCGATCATCGAGATCATCCGCACCGCCTACCCGGAACACGGCATTCTAGCGGAAGAGTCCGGCCAGTCCTGGCGCGAGGACGAGGAAGGCCACGAGTACACCTGGGTCATCGACCCGCTCGACGGCACCACCAATTTCATCCACGGCTTCCCGCAGTACTGCGTGTCGATCGCCCAGCTGCACAAGGGTTCGCCGGTGCAGGCGGTGGTCTACGACCCGACCCGCGACGAGCTGTTTACCGCCACCAAGGGCGCCGGCGCCTTCCTGAACAACCGCCGCATCCGCGTCAGCCGCCGCGACAAGCTGGCCGACTGCCTGATCGGCACCGGCTTCCCGTTCCGCGATCTGGACGGCCTCGAGGCCTATGTCGAAGTGTTCGCGCTGATGACGCGCAGCTGCGCCGGGCTGCGCCGCCCGGGCGCCGCCGCGCTGGACCTGGCCTATGTCGCCTGCGGCCGCCTGGACGGCTTCTTCGAGACCGGCCTGAAGCCCTGGGACATGGCGGCCGGCATGCTCCTGATCACCGAAGCCGGCGGCCTGGTCGGCAACTACGCGGGCGAAGCGCGCCAGCTCGAACAGGGCGAGGTGCTGGCCGGCAACCCGAAGGCCTTCGCGCAGATGGTGCGCCTGCTGACGCCGTACTCGCTGGATAACGGCGGCCCGGCCGCCTGAGGGGCGGGGAAGCGCCCAACCCATCGCGGCGCCCTCCCCCCTTTTTCATCCAATTCCTCTCCGTCCCCCGCCGCAACGCGCAGTAAAATGCGCGTTTGCGTCCGATGCCCACGGCCTCGCGCACGCTCCGAACCCGGCCGCTGCCCATGCGCAGCGGCCCGCCGAGAGGATTGCATGTCCGAAGACCTGCCAACTACCGCGGCCGCCAGCGCATCGGCTGGTGCCACGGAAAAACACACGCCGATGATGCAGCAGTATTTGCGCATCAAGGCGGACCATCCGGACACTTTGCTGTTCTACCGGATGGGCGATTTCTACGAGCTGTTCCACGACGACGCCGAGAAGGCGGCGCGGCTGCTCGATATCACGCTGACCGCGCGCGGCAGCTCCAATGGTGTGCCGATCCGCATGGCCGGCATTCCCTTTCATTCGGTCGATCAATACCTGGCCCGGCTGGTCAAGCTCGGCGAATCGGTCGCGATCTGCGAGCAGATCGGCGATCCGGCCACGAGCAAGGGACCGGTCGAGCGCAAGGTCGTCCGCATCGTCACGCCCGGCACGCTGACCGACGCGGCGCTGCTGCCCGACAAGGCCGATACCTTCCTGATGGCGGTGCACCAGCAGACCACGCGGCGGGGCGTCAGCAAGACCGGGCTGGCCTGGCTGAACCTGGCCAGCGGCGAGCTGCGGCTGATGGAATGCGAGGCCGCGCAACTGGCGCGCGAACTCGAACGCATCCGCCCCGCCGAGTTGCTGCACACCGATGGCATCGAACTGCCCGCGCATCCGTGCGCGCGTACCCGGCTGCCCGAGTGGCACTTCGATCAGGACGCCGGCGCGCGCCGCCTGCGCGAGCAACTGGGCGTCGCCAGTCTCGATCCGTTTGGCTGCCGCGCGCTGGGCGCGGCGCTCGGCGCGGCCGGCGCGCTGCTGAACTACGCGGCCAGCACGCAGGGCCAATCGCTGCGCCATGTGCAGGGCGTCACGGTCGAGCATGAAACCGAGTTCGTGGGCCTGGACACCGCCACGCGCCGCAATCTCGAACTGACCGAGACGCTGCGCGGCGGCGAATCGCCGACGCTGTTCTCGCTGCTCGATACCTGTGCCACGGCAATGGGCAGCCGGCTGCTGCGCCATTGGCTCCACCATCCCTTGCGCGAACGCGCGATTCCGCAGGCGCGGCAGCAGGCCATCGGCGCGCTGCTGGCGCAGGATCTCGATACGCTGCGCGCCCGCCTGCGCCGGCTCGCCGATGTCGAGCGCATCACCGCCCGGCTGGCGCTGCTGAGCGCGCGTCCGCGGGACCTGTCGTCCCTCAGGGATACGCTCGCGGCCCTGCCCGACGTGCAGGCCTGCGTGGCGCCGGACGACACCGCCCCGCTGCTGGCGCAGACGCTGACCGAGCTGGCGGTGCCGCAGGAGTGCCTGCACCTGCTGTCGCGCGCGATCGCGCCGGAGCCGTCGACAGCCGTGCGCGATGGCGGCGTGATCGCCCGCGGCTACGACGCCGCGCTCGACGAGCTGCGCGACATCTCGGAGAACTGCGGCCAGTTCCTGATCGACCTGGAGGCGCGCGAGCGCACGCGCACCGGCATCGCGAACCTGCGCGTCGAATACAACCGCGTGCACGGCTTCTATATCGAAGTCACCAACGGGCAAGCCGACAAGGTGCCCGACGACTATCGCCGGCGCCAGACGCTGAAGAACGCCGAGCGCTATATCACGCCGGAGCTGAAGGCCTTCGAGGACAAGGCGCTGTCGGCGCAGGACCGCGCGCTGGCGCGCGAGAAGCAGCTGTACGAAGCACTGCTGCAACTGCTGTTGCCGCATATCGGCGAGCTGCGCCGGGTCGCGGCGGCGCTGTCACGCCTGGACGTGCTGGCCGCCCTCGCCGAACGCGCCCGCACGCTGGACTGGTCGTGCCCCGAGCGCGTCGACGAGAACGTGATCGACATCGTGCAGGGCCGCCATCCGGTGGTCGAGGGCCAGCTGGCCGCGGAGTCGACGCCATTCATCGCCAACGATTGCCACCTGACCGAGGCCCGCAAGCTGCTGCTGATCACCGGCCCGAACATGGGCGGTAAATCGACCTTCATGCGGCAGACCGCGCTGATCGTGCTGCTGGCGTGCGTCGGGGCCTACGTGCCGGCGCGGCGCGCGACCGTCGGGCCGATCGACCGGATCTTCACGCGCATCGGCGCCGCCGACGATCTGGCCGGCGGCCGCTCGACCTTCATGGTGGAGATGACCGAGGCGGCCGCGATCCTGCACAACGCGACGCCGCACAGCCTGGTGCTGATGGACGAGATCGGCCGCGGCACCTCGACCTTCGACGGACTGGCACTGGCGTGGGCGATCGCCCGTCATCTGCTGGCGCACAACCGCAGCCACACGCTGTTCGCCACGCACTATTTCGAGCTGACGCAGCTGCCGCAGGAGTTTCCGCAGGCGGCCAACGTGCACCTGTCCGCGGTCGAGCACGGCGACGGCATCGTCTTCCTGCACGCCGTGCAGGACGGCCCGGCCAGCCAGAGCTACGGCCTGCAGGTCGCGCAGCTGGCGGGCGTGCCGCAGCCGGTCATCCGCGCGGCGCGCAAGCATCTGGCCTGGCTCGAGCAGCAATCGACCGACGCCACGCCGACGCCCCAGCTGGATCTGTTCGCGGCGCCGACCGTGCCCGATGCGGACGATGACGGCGACGATGGCCGCCACAATGGCCCCGCTTCCATCGCCCCCGCCAACGATGCGCTCGGCGAGGCGATGCGCGATCTCGACCCCGACAGCATGACGCCGCGGCAGGCGCTCGACGCGCTGTACCGGCTCAAGGCGCTGGCCGAGGAATCCGGGCAGCCGGCATGACGATGGCAAGCGCGCGCCGCCGGGCACCGTGGTGCCGACCGCTGCTGGCCCTCGGGCTGGCGGCGGCGCTGCTGGGCGCGTGGTCCACGCAGAGCGCCGCCACCGTGCAGCCGGTCGCGGCCAGGGCGCTGTCGGCGGAAGGCAAGCCTGGCGGCAAGACCGGTGACAAAGCGAGCGGCAAGGCCGCCGACTCGCGCCTGGTGCGCATCGCGCTGATCGCCGACCTGCCGCAATGGCCTGACGCCGAGACACCGACGCAGCAACTGCTGGACAACCTCGCGCAACGCAAGCTCGCCTTCGTCATCCATGCCGGCGGCATCAAGGGCGACACCGAGTCGTGCGCCGATGCGATGCTGGCCGGCCGGCTGCGGCTGCTGGACCAGTCGCCGCTGCCGCTGGTCTATATCCCGGGCGAGACCGACTGGGCCGAATGTGAGCAGGCGGTCAATGGCAGCTTCGATCCCGACGAGCGGCTGGCGCGGCTGCGCGAGCTGGCCTTTCCGGACGACGATTCGCTGGGCCAGCGCAGGCTCCGGCTGATCCGGCAATCGGACCAGGCCAAGTTTCGCAGCTATCGCGAGAACGTCCGCTGGACGGCGGGCAAGGTGCTGCTGGTCGGCATGAACGTGCCCGACGACAACAACCACTATCGCACCGAGGCGGGGCGCAACGGAGAATTCGAAGACCGCCGCGAGGCCAACCGGCAATGGCTGGCGCGCGCGTTCTCGGCCGCCGAGCAGGAATCGCTCGATGGCATCGTGCTGGTGATCCACGGCGACCCGCAGTTCGGCAACGGATGGGAGAAGCGCGGCAAGCCGACGCTGCTCGACGGTTTTCTGCGCCATCGCCAGCGCGATGGCTATCTCGAATTCAAGCGGCAGCTGCGCGAGCTGGTCAGCGACTATCGCGGGCAGGTGCTGCTGATCCACAGCAGCATCGGCGGCTTCGGCATCGATACGCCGCTGCGCGATGCCAAGGGCAAGACGATCCGCAGCTTCACGCGCGTCGCGCTGCCGGTGGGCTCGCCGAAGCAGTGGACCGAGCTGACGATCTCGCCGGATTCGCGTTCGCTGTTTTCGGTTGCGCTGCAGGACGGCGCAGGCAAGAACTAGCCTGCTTACCACTATCGAGCCCAGAAAGCGAAAAAGCCGGCAATGCCGGCTTTTCCGTTCGATGGATGCATACGTCGATCAGTGCAGCGTGCGCGGGCTGTCGTCGTCCTCGTCCTCGTCGACCACTTCGATGCCCGATGCGCCATGCGCGTGGCCATGCTCGACTTCCTCGGCGGTCGCTTCGCGGACCTCGGAGACCTTCAGCCAGAAACGCAGCGCCATGCCGGCCAGCGGATGGTTGCCGTCGAGCACCACCTTGTCCTCGGCGACGTCGGTGACGGTATAGATCACCGAATCCTCTTCGTCGCCGTCCTCGGGCACGCCTTCGAACTGCATGCCGACTTCGAGCGGTTCGGGAAAACGATCGCGCGGCTCGACCTTGACCAGTTCGGCGTCGTAGTCGCCGAAGGCGTCCTCGGGCTCGAGCTGCAACTGCGTCTCGAAGCCTGCGGCATGACCGTCGAGTGCTTCCTCGATCTTGGGGAACGTGCCATCATAGCCGCCGTGCAAGTAGACCATCGGCTCATCCGATTCTTCGATCAGATTGCCCTGCGCATCCGACAGCTTGTACACCACGGACACAACCGTGTTCTTCGCGATTTTCAATTCTTCACTCCATGAACGATTCCGCATTATACGCGCAGGCCCTGCCCCGCGGCCCGGTGGATCCGGATGCGCCACTTCAGCTGCTCGGGGGCATGACGCCCGCCGCATTCATGCGTGATATCTGGCACCGCAAACCCCTGCTGGTTCGACAAGCCATCTCCGATATCGTGCCCCCTGTCTCGCGGGAAGCGCTTTTCGAGCTGGCCGACCGCGACGACGTCGAATCGCGGCTGGTCACCCACTTCCGCAACCGCTGGAAACTGGCGCACGGCCCCTTTGCCGCCGACAATCTGCCATCGACCAAGGCGCGCCAATGGACGCTGCTGGTCCAGGGCGTGAACCTCCACAATAGCGCGGCGGCCGCGCTGATGGGGCAATTCCGCTTCATCCCGGATGCGCGCCTGGACGACGTGATGGTCAGCTATGCCACCGACGGCGGCGGTGTCGGCCCGCACTTCGACTCCTATGACGTGTTCCTGCTGCAAGTTTCGGGCCGGCGCCGCTGGCGCATCTCGTCGCAAGACCGGCTCGAGCTGGTGCCGGATCTTCCTTTAAAGATACTGGCCGAATTCGAAGCGGAACAGGAGTTCGTGCTCGAGCCCGGCGACATGCTGTACCTGCCGCCGCAATACGCCCACGACGGCGTCGCCGAGGGCGAGTGCATGACCTGCTCGATCGGTTTCCGCGCGCCGGCCTACCGCGAGCTGGCGGGGCATTTTCTGGCGTGGCTGTCGGAAACCGTGGAGGACAACGAGGCGCTGTCCGGGCGTTATGCCGATCCCGGACAAGCGGCCACTTCGCGTCCCGCGCAACTGCCCGCGGATCTCGCCCGAACCGTTGCGCAACGGCTGCAGGCGTTGCGCTGGTCCAATGACATGGTGTCCGAGTTTATCGGCACCCATCTGTCCGAACCGAAGCCCGGCGTGGAGTTCGCCGAGGTTCCGCAAATCGCCGCGGGAAAATACGCGAAACTGGCAAGAACGCACGGCATTGTGTTGGCGCCGGCTTCGATCGCGCTATACGACCGCAGCCATTTCTTCCTCAATGGCGAAGCTTACGAGGTCCCCGGCGAACTGGCCGGCTGGCTGCGGCGGCTGGCGGATCGGCGCCATTTGACCGCCGCCGAGGTCGGCCAATGCGCGGAGCTGCCGGAGCTGATGGAGACATTTCACCATTGGACCCTGGAGGGCTGGCTGCAGCTCGCGCCGGCCGCGGTGTAATAATGCGTAACAGTGTGGTCAGCAAATGACGGCGCTACACAAGCCGGGAAAACGTGGATATAATCGCCAGCTGGCTCGTACTGTGGACCAATGCATTTACGGCACCGGGGAGAGCCATTAAATTGAAGTTCACGAGCGATAATTACCGGTAATTATTCATCGCCTGTTTTTCTTTCTATTACAAGTTAAAGGACGAACAATGAAGAAGTCTCTCCTGATCGCTTCCCTGCTGGCTGCTGTTGCCGTCGCCGCTTGCGGCAAGAAGGAAGAAGCCGCTCCCGCAGCTGACACCGCTGCTCCGGCTGCTACCGCTCCGGCTACCGAAGCTTCGGCTCCGGCTGCTGACACCGCTGCTGCTCCGGCTGCCGACGCTTCGGCCCCGGCTGCTGACGCTTCGGCTCCGGCCGCTGACGCTTCGGCTGCAGAAGCCAAGTAAGCGTTCGCCCGAACGAAAAAAACCGGCCTTCGGGCCGGTTTTTTTATGGGCGCTCGCCAGGCAGGGATTGCACGTCCGGGGCCTGGCCATTTATCGCGTCCGATTCATCCCTTCACCGCCTGCCAGCCGGCCGTTCGTACTGATTCATCCCTTCACCGTCTGCCAGCCCAGCCCTTCGTACTGATCCGCCACCAGGATATCGTCGGCCACCGTGCCGAGCGCCGCTGCCAGCGCGCCGGTCGCCAGGGCCGGCGTATTGTTCTGCTGACTCAGATGGGCCGCCACCACGCGGCCAAGGCCGCTGTGCGCGACGCGCGCCAGGATCGCGGCGGCCACCTCGTTGGCCAGATGACCGAAGTCGCCACCGATGCGCCGTTTCAACGATGGCGGATACACCGAGTTGCGCAGCATCTCGCGGTCGTGATTGCACTCGAGCACCAGCGCGTCGACGCCGGCGAGACGGGCCACCAGGTAAGGCGTTTCCATTCCCGCGTCGGTCAGCACGCCCAGCCGCGCATCGCCGTCCGACAGCACGAACTGCACCGGCTCGCGCGCGTCGTGCGGCACGGTGTAAGGCAGCACCTGCAGGTTGCCGATCTCGAACGCGTAGTCGGCGCCGATCACCCGCACATCGGCCTTGTCGGCGCCGCGCAGATGCGAGGTCGCCAGCCAGGTGCCATGCGTGGTGAAGACCGGCAGCCCATGCCGGGCGGCAAAGGCGTAGGCCGAGCCGATATGGTCGCCGTGTTCGTGGGTAACCAGCACCGCGTCGAGCCCGTCGGGCGTGACGCCCAGCCGCTCGAGCCGCCGCGCGGTCTCGCGCAGGCCGAAGCCGCAGTCGAGCAGCACGCGGGTCACGCTGGCGCCATCACGGGATTCGATCAGCAGCGAATTGCCCTCGCTGCCGCTGCCGAGAAAGCCGAACCGCATCATCGCCGCGCCCACCCCATGCCGGGCGGAACCGCGGCGGTGGGCCGGACCGCAGCGCGAGCACCCGGCATCGCAGGTCCGTGCAATGCCGGGCTCAATCCAGCGCTCAATGCAGCTGCTCGTCGAGCAGCGTCAGGATGCGTTTGGCGATCTCGGTCGACTCCGGTTGGCCGGCGTCGTTCAGCACGGTCACGGTGGTGCCCGAACCGCTGCCCTTCAGCGCCACGCGGTACTTCTTCGCCTGACGGGCGGCATCGCCACCGCTGCGCGTGAACAGCTTGGAGAAGAAGCCGCGGTTGTCGTTGACCGTGTCGCGCGTGTCGACATAACGGACGTAGTACAGGCCCTGGCCGCGGTCGCGGTCTTCCACCGTGAAGTTGACGCGGTCCAGCGCGAGGCCGACCGAGC
>NZ_JCBAJO010000196.1:0-8824 GCF_059772245.1 Cupriavidus sp. R6-3 | reverse complement strand
GCTGGCCCATGGGGCGGGGCTGATGCTGGTGCCGCTCTATCTCGGCCTCTGCGGCACCGCGGCCGGCACGGGCCATCAGGCCGCGGCCTCGCTCGCCTTCGGCAACGCCGGCATGGCCGTGCTCGTCGCGCTGGTCCACACCGCGGCGATGATCGCGGGCGGCGGCGCGATGGCGTGGGTCGCCTATCGCCACGTCGGCCTCGCGCTGGTATCGCGCAGCTGGCTCAATACCGACGCCGCCTGGGCGTTGAGTCTCGTGCTGGTGGGTGGGATGTCGCTGATGGCGGCGACGGCGCGCTGAACGTACCTGCATGCCGAACGCGCCCAGCGCAGCCGAAAGGTGTAGCGCAACGGGCTCCGCTTCCCACACCAGAATTTTCATCCAATGAAAATCTGATCGCTTCGTTTGACGCTGCTTTCGGCGCCGCCCTACCCTGTGCCGCACAGAGTTTCCATTGACGAAACCAGCGTGCGCCTTGGCGCCGAGGAGACAAACCGATGAAGCGTCATTCCCCTGCGCGGCGCGCCCTGCTCGCCGCGATGGCGGTGCTGTGCGGCGCGGCCGTTCCCGCGATGTCGGCCATCGCCGCCGAGGCCTTCCCCAGCCGGCCCATTCGCCTGATCGTGCCGTTCACGCCGGGCGGCACCACGGACATCCTGGCGCGGCTCGTCGCGCAGAAGGCCGGCGAGGTACTGGGGCAGCCGATGGTGGTCGAGAACCGTCCCGGTGCGGGCGGCAACATCGGCGCGGAGGCGGCCGCGCGCAGCGCCGCCGACGGCTACACGCTGCTGATGGGCACGCTCGGCACGCAGGTCACCAACCAGTTCATCTATCCGCGCATGCCGTATGACAGCGCCAAGGACTTCGCGCCGGTGACGCTGGTCGCCAATTCGCCCAACGTGCTGCTGGTCAACGGCACGCTGCCGGCCAACTCCATCGGCGAGCTGATCGCGCTGGCAAAGCGCGAGCCCGGCAAGATCAACTACGCGTCGACCAGCACCGGCGGCTCGCCGCATCTGTCGGGCGAGCTGCTGAACATGATGGCCGGCGTCAGGATGCAGCACGTGCCGTACAAGGGCGCGGCGCCCGCGATGACGGACCTGCTGGCTGGTCAGGTCAACCTGATGTTCGACAACCTGCCCTCCGCGCTGGCGCAGATCCAGGGCGGCAAGATCAAGGCGCTGGCCGTCACCGGCGTCAAGCGTGCCTCGGTGCTGCCGTCGGTGCCGACGGTGCGTGAATCGGGGTTGCCGGACTACGAGGTCAATTCGTGGTTCGGCCTGCTGGCGCCGGCAGGCACGCCGACCGAGCGCGTGCGCCAGCTGCAGCAGGCCGTCGACAAGGTGCTGGCGATGCCGGACGTGCGCAAGCGCATCCAGGAACTCGGCGCCGAACCCGGCGGCGAGGGCTCGGCGGCCTTCGCGGCGCAGATCAAGGCGGATACCGACAAGTGGTCGCGCGTGATTCGCAGCGCGGGGATCAAGGCGCAATGAGCGTGCTGCACGTATCGGACGTACCGCACGTACTGCACGTACCGCACGTCGTGCACGTACGGCTCGTATGGCACGCACGACACGTACCGCAGGAGAGAAGGACCCAGGCATGACGGACACCATGACTCGCAGCAGCACCCTTCGCATCGGCTCGGGATCGGGCTGGTGGGGCGATCGCGTCGAACCCGCAGAACGCTCGGCGCGCCTCGGCAAGCTCGACTATCTGTGCTTCGAGACGATGGCCGAGGCCACGGTCTCGGCCGCGCAGGTCCGCAAGCGGCGCGACCCGGCCTTCGCCGGCTACGACACCTATCTCGACGAGCGCATGCGCGCGGTGCTGCCGCACTGCATCGCCAACGGCACGCGCATCGTCAGCAATCAGGGATGGATCCATCCGCTCGGTGCCGCCAGGCGCGTGGCCGAGCTGTGCGAGGAGCTGGGGTTGCCCGGCGTCAGGATCGCGGCGATCACGACCACCGATTTGACCGGCAGCATCTGCGAGCTCGACCTGACGCTGCTGGAGAGCGGCGCGCCGGTGTCCTCGCTGCGCGGCACGCTGATCAGCGCCGAGCCTTACGAGGGTGCCGCGCCGATCGTCGAGGCCTTGCGCGCCGGCGCGCAGATCGTCATCACGGGCCGCGTCGCCGATCCCTCGCTGTTCCTCGCGCCGATGATCGCGCATTTCGGCTGGTCCCCCGACGACGTGACGCGTCTCGCGCGCGGCAGCGCCATCGGCCATCTGCTCGAATGCGGCGCGCAGGTGACCGGCGGCTACTTCGGCGATCCGGGCTACAAGGACGTGCCCGAGCCGTGGAATCTCGCCTTCCCGATCGCGGAGGTCGAGTCCGACGGCAGCGCGGTGATCGCGAAGGTCGAAGGCAGCGGCGGACGCATCGATCTGCAGACGGTCAAGGAGCAGATGTTCTACGAGGTCCACGATCCGCGCCGCTATATCACGCCGGACGTCATCGTCGACTTCTCGACCGCGGTGCTGGAACAGGTGGGGCCGGACCGCGTGCGCATCGACGGGGTGTCCGGACTGCCGGCGACCGACACGCTGAAGGTGTCGCTGGGCTGTACCGAGGGCCATATCGGCGAGGACATGTTCTTCTATGCGGGCCCCGGCTGCCTGGACAAGGCGAAGCTGGCCAGGCGCATCCTCGAGGAACGCTTCGCCATCGCGAAGCTGCAGGCCGACGAGCTGCGCATCGACTTTCTCGGCGTCAACGCCGTGCATGGGGCCGCCTCGCCCGAACCGGCGTGCGAGCCGAACGAGATCGCGGTGCGCGTGGCGGCGCGCACGCGCACGCGCGAGGAGGCGGCCAAGGTCGGCCGCGAGATCGACAGCATGGCGGTCTGCGGGCTGGCGTCCACCGGCAAGCGCGTGCCGCATCAGGACCGGACCCGCGAGATCATCGGCGTCTGGTCGGCGCTGGTGCCGCGCGATTTGATCCGGTCCGAGATCCACTATCTGTGAGGAAGCGTCATGCGCGTACCCCTGCGGCGCCTCGCCCATAGCCGCTCCGGCGACAAGGGCAACACCTCGAACACGGCCGTGATCGCCTACGCGCCCGAGTTCTATCCGCATATCAAGGCGCAATTGACGGCGGCCGCGTTCAAGTCGCTGTACGGCACGCTGATCGCCGGCGAGGTGACCCGCCACGAGGTCGATGGGCTGCAGGTGCTGAACTTCGTCGCCGAGGGCGCGCTCGGCGGCGGCGTGTCGCGCAGCCTGGCGATCGACAACTATGGCAAGGCGCTGGCCAGTGCGGTGCTGCGTTTCGAGGTCGAGATCCCGGACGAACTAGGGCCGTTGCTGCGCGGGCCGGCGCGATAGGCGCACCGCCGTCACGCGCGCTGTCCCGCGCGCTGTCCCGCGCGTTGTAACCCGGCCTGCTTCGCCCTGCGGCGACAGCGCCGAGCCCGTCCACGCGCTGGCGATGTGGCTTGCCTCCGCCCGCAGGCGCCGCGCAAGGACCGCCTCGCGCGCGCGCAAGCGTACCGTCTGGGCCGCGACGCTGAGCGCGCCGATGGGCCTGCCCTGGTCGTCGAGAATCGGCACCGCGATGCCGCCCATGCCTTCGACCACCCAGTCGAGAAACATCACGTGCCCGCGCAGGCGGGCCGCCTCGATCTCGGCGGCGATGGCGGCGGCGTCGAGCCGCGGATAGTTCGCCAGCTTGCGCGAGGTCTGCTGCAGGCGGCGCGCCCGTTCCGGCGCCGGCAGCCACGCCAGCACCGCCAGGCTGCCCGCCCCCACGCCGAGCGGCCGGCGCGTGCCGACCGAGACGTAGTTCGCGCTGAGTGCAACCGTGCCCGGCTCCACGTCCGAGCAGAGCGCCTCGCCGCGGCTGGCCTCGGTCAGCACGGCGGTATCGCCGAATTCCTCGACCAATCGCTGCAAGGCCGGGCGTGCCAGCTTGCGCAGTTCGGCCCGGCGCTGCGCGACGTCGGCCAGTTGGAAGATCTCCGGACCGATGCCGTAGCGGCGCATCTCGTCGCGCGTGGCGAAGCCTTCCTGCACCAGCAGGTCGAGCATGCGCGACGCGGTGGCGGGATCGAGCCCGGTCGCGCGCGCGACATCGCTCATGCGGCGCACTTCGGGATCGGACAGCGCGCGCAGCACGGCAAGGGCGCGCTGCACCGGTGAGGGACGCGACGGCATGGCGCGACGTTCAGCGCGCCGGCGTGCCGGCCAGCGTATCGCGCTTGATCTTCTTCGCCAGCGACCACTTGTGGACCTCGGTGGGACCGTCGTAGATGCGAAAGGCCCGCACCTCGCGCAGGATCTGCTCGACGATGGTGTCGCGCGACACGCCCAGGCCGCCCATGATCTGCACGCAGCGGTCGGCCACGCGGTACAGCGCCTCCGACACCGCGACCTTGGCCATCGAGCTCTCCGCCGTGCCCGCCGCGGCCCCGTCGAGCACGCCGGCGCACCAGTCGATCATCAGCGCGGCCTGCTGCAGGTCGATCAAGTTCTCCGCCAGCATGAAGCCCACGCCCTCATGGTCGATCAGCAGCTTGCCGAAGGCCTTGCGCGTGGTGGCATACGCGCGCGCGATCTCGTCGGCGCGCACCGTGCCGCCGAACCAGCGCATGCAGTGCGACAGCCGCGCCGGCGACAGGCGCACCTGCGCATAGCGGAAGCCCTCGTTGACCTCGCCGAGTACCTGGTCGGCCGGCACGCGCAGGTCGTCGAGCAGGATCTGCGCATGGCCGCCGGGCATCGAGCTGTCGATGGTGTCGATCACGCGCTCGATGCGGATGGCCGGATGCGGCAGGTCCACCAGGAACATCGTCGCCTGCGCGTGTTCGCCGTCGCCGGTGCGCGCCATCACGATGCCCACCCGGGCCCCTTCGGCGCCGGTGATGAACTTCTTGCGGCCGCGGATGATCCAGTCGCCGCCGTCCTGCGTCGCCGTGGTCTGCAGCATCGAAGGATCGGAACCGGCCCCGCCCTCCTCGGCCGGCTCGGTCATGAAGAAGGCGGAGCGGGCCTCGCCGCGCACCAGCGGCTCCAGAAAGCGCTGCTTCTGCGCCGGCGTGCCGACCTTGCCAAGCAGGAACATATTGCCCTCGTCCGGCGCCATCGTATTGACTGCAACCGGTCCCAGCGGCGACAACCCCGAGCGCTTGAGCACGGCCGCGGTTTCCAGCTGCGTCAGGTGCGATCCGTCGGGCAGGATATGCGGCGTCATCACGCCCGCGGCGCGGGCCTTCGCGCGCATCTCGTCGATCAGTTCGCTGGTCGGCCCGTGCGCCGTGCAGCGGGGATCGGCTTCATAGGGGACGACGACATCGCGGACAAATCGCTCGACGCGATCGGCAATGACGCGGCTGCGTTCGGTGGGGCACGGGGTGAACATGCTGGGTGTCTCCTTGGGGTCGGTCGCGCTCGCAGATGGCTTTGCATGCTGCGTGCCCGCCGCCGATGGTGGTCGCTTGTGTGACCCGATTGTATGGGATTCCCACTCACTGGCCGCGGACCATCGCCACCTTGTCAGCGTTGCCCTCGTTTGAATTTTCGACGAACGATTGCCTGCGGTCATCTCCGTGCACGCGCGCCTCGCCCAGGCACGATGACCCGCAATCCGTTGAACAGACCCATTCCGCGGCTTGCGCCGCTATGCACGAATCTCTCGTCGCACCGTGGCATCAATCCTGCAAGCCCCTGCCCCATGCGTCCGTCCCGGCACAGGAGGTAAGGCATGAAGGAATGGCTCGATCTGAACGTCTTCTTGGGCATCCCCGCGCTCAACTGGCTGCATGCCGGCATCGCCGCCGTCGTCAGCTATCTGGTGCTGGTCACGCTGCTGCGCTTCACCTGCGCACGCCTCGACCGGCTCGCGGCCCGGACAAAGCCGGTGATCATCGACCGCATGGCGGACATGCTGCGGCATACCTCGCGCTTCGTGCTGCTGCTGGCCGCGCTGCTGATCGCCGTCGACTTCCTCGATCTGCCGCCGAAATGGGCCGGCCGCATCGGCCATCTGTGGTTCCTGCTGATCGGGCTGCAGATCGCGATCTGGATCAATCATGCCGTGACGCTATGGACGTACGACAGGCTGACCGGCACCGGGCCGACCGCCCACAATCCCGTGTTCACCACGGTGATGGCGTGGGGCATGCGCGTGATGCTGTGGTCGGTGCTGCTGCTGGCGGTGCTGGCCAATATGGGCGTCAATATCACGGCCTTCGTGGCGAGTCTGGGCGTCGGCGGCGTGGCCGTGGCGCTGGCCGTGCAGAACATCCTCAGCGACCTGTTCGCGTCGCTGGCCATCGGCCTGGACAAGCCCTTCGAGAACGGCGATTTCATCGTGTTCGGCGACATCGCCGGCAGCGTCGAGCGCATCGGCCTGAAGACCACGCGGCTGCGCGCGCTGAGCGGCGAGCAGATCGTCTGCAGCAATACCGAGCTGCTGAAGACGACGATCCACAACTACAAGCGCATGGCGGAACGCCGCATCCAGTTCAATTTCCGCGTGACATACCAGACGCCGCCGGACACGCTGCGGCGCATCCCGGAGATCGTCGAGGCGGCCGTCGTCGCCGCAGGCCGCACGCGCTTCGACCGCGCGCATTTCAAGGGCTTCGGCGAAAGCGCGCTGGAGTTCGAGGTCGTCTACTTCGTCACCGACCCGGACTACAACCTGTACATGGATATCCAGCAGTCGATCAATCTGGCGATGGTGACGGAGCTGGCGAAGCTTGGCGTGGAGTTTGGGGTGCCGGTGCGCAAGGTGCAGGTGGTGGAAGCGCAGGGAGGCGCGAAGGAAGAAGCCGAGGCCGCTCGCAGCGGGCCGCGCGATGCCGGCGAGCGCGAGCGTGGATGGGCGGGACAGCAGCTCGGTCGGCGCCATGCGTGACCGCCTCAAGGTGGAAAGCCAGCGCCCGCGAGCCAGAAATGCGCAAGAAAACAGGCCAAAAAAACAAAACCCCGGAAGACCGCGATCTTCCGGGGTTCCGCCGCCATGTACCGATGTACTGGCGGAGACGGAGGGATTCGAACCCTCGATCCAGGTTTTGGCCCGGATGCTCCCTTAGCAGGGGAGTGCCTTCGACCTCTCGGCCACGTCTCCCAAACTTGCGTTGTGCGAGGGAGGCCGCACAACGAAGCGCGTATTCTAGCGAGGGTGTGGCAATTGGTCAACGACGAATCGATGACACCGCACTTGCCTGCCCTCGCCAGGGCCGGCGCGCGAATGCGCCGGAATTCAGGCCTGTTCCAGCTCGAACGCCTTGTGCAGCGCGCGCACGGCCAGCTCCATGTACTTCTCGTCGATCAGCACCGAGATCTTGATTTCCGAGGTCGAGATCATCTGGATATTGATGCCCTCTTCCGACAGCGTGCGGAACATCTTGCTGGCGATGCCGACATGCGAGCGCATGCCCACGCCGACCACCGAGACCTTCGACACCTTCGGATCGCCCGACACGCTGGCCGCGCCGATATGGCCCTTGACCGCGTCGTTCAGGATCGCCAGCGAGCGCTGGTAGTCGCCGCGCGGCACGGTGAAGGTGAAGTCGGTCTTGCCCTCGACGGACTGGTTCTGAATGATCATGTCGACGTCGATATTGGCGTCGGCGATCGGGCCCAGGATCTGGTAGGCGATGCCGGGCTTGTCGGGCACGCCGAGAACGGTGATCTTGGCTTCGTCACGGGCAAAGGCGATGCCGGAGATGACGGCTGCTTCCATGTCAGGGTCTTCCTCAAAAGTAATCAGCGTGCCCGAATGCATTTCCTGCTCGAGCGGCATCAGGGGGTCGGTCAGCGACGACAGCACGCGCGTCTTGACGCGGTATTTGCCGGCGAATTCCACCGAGCGGATCTGCAGCACCTTGGAACCGAGGCTGGCCATTTCCAGCATTTCCTCGAAGGTGATGCGGTCCAGCCGGCGCGCGTCTTCGACCACGCGCGGGTCGGTGGTGTAGACCCCGTCCACGTCCGTATAGATCAGGCACTCGTCGGCCTCGATCGCGGCGGCGATGGCGACGGCCGAGGTATCGGAGCCGCCGCGGCCGAGCGTGGTGATGTTGCCCAGCGCGTCGATGCCCTGGAAGCCGGTGACGATCACCACGCGGCCCGCGTCGAGATCGCCCAGGATGCGCTCATCGTCGATCGACTCGATGCGTGCCTTGGTGTACGACGAGTCGGTCTTGACCGGGACCTGCCAGCCGGTATAGCTGATCGCGTCGATGCCCTCGCCGTGCAGCGCGATGGCCAGCAGCGCGACGCTGGCCTGCTCGCCGGTCGAGGCCAGCATGTCGAGCTCGCGCGGATCCGGCTGCGGCGAAATCTCCTTGGCGAGTCCCAGCAGGCGATTGGTCTCGCCCGACATGGCCGAAGGCACCACGACTACGCGGTGACCGGCGCGGTGCCACTTGGCCACGCGCTTGGCGACATTCTTGATGCGTTCCGTGGAACCCATCGAAGTGCCGCCGTATTTGTGAACGATGAGAGCCATCTTCTTGTCGACGCCAGCGATTGTGCAAAACCACTGAAAATACACCAAGCACCGGCGCGCGGCAAGGCGGAATAGCGGGCGTTTGGCCTTGTCAAGCCTTGCCGGAGCGACGTCTCGTGCGGTAGGCGGCGTGGCGGGCGCCGCGGGGACCGCTGCCATGAGCCGCCCCAATGAGGGCGTCCCATGAGGGCGGGAGCCCGAGCGCCGGGCCTGAGTTCCGGGCCTGAGTTCCTGGCCTGAGTTCCGGGCCATGGGCCCCGGGCTGGGCCATGGGGCCGGGGTTATGCACCGGTCACTGCGGCAGCCCGGCGGCGCCCGGACCCCAGGCCTGCCATTCGACCCGCCAGCGCGGGGCCGGCGCG
>NZ_JCBAJO010000195.1:0-8848 GCF_059772245.1 Cupriavidus sp. R6-3 | reverse complement strand
GGCGCGCAGCAGCGCGTGGTCAAGGAGATCGCCGCCGACATGGGCGCGCCGCACCCGATGCACCGGCTGCTGCAGGGCGATGTCGGCAGCGGCAAGACCATCGTCGCGGCACTGGCCGCCTGCCAGGCGATCGACGCCGGCTACCAGGCCGCGCTGATGGCGCCGACCGAGATCCTGGCCGAGCAGCATTACCGCAAGCTGTCGGGCTGGCTCGCGCCGCTGGGCGTCGAGGTGGTATGGCTGGCCGGGAGCCTGAAGCGCACCGAAAAGCGCGACGCCGTGGCACGGGTCGAATCCGGCCAGGCGCAGCTGGCGATCGGCACGCACGCGTTGATCCAGGACACGGTGCGGTTCGCCAGGCTGGGCCTGTCGGTCGTCGACGAGCAGCACCGCTTCGGCGTGGCGCAGCGGCTGGCTCTGCGCGGCAAGGCCGACGGGGCGGAGCAGGAGGGTGCGGGGTCCACGCAACATGCCGACGACCCCGCCACCGTGCCGCACCAGCTGATGATGTCGGCCACGCCGATCCCGCGCACGCTGGCGATGACCTATTACGCCGACCTCGACGTGTCGGTGATCGACGAGTTGCCGCCCGGCCGCAGCCCGGTGGTCACGCGGCTGGTCAACGACGCGCGCCGCGACGAGGTGATCGAGCGCGTGCACCACGCCGCCGCGCAGGGCCGGCAGGTCTACTGGGTCTGTCCGCTGATCGAGGAGAGCGAGGCGCTGCAGCTGCAGACCGCGCAGGAAACCTACGAGACGCTGGCCGCCGCCTTGCCGGACCTGGAGGTCGGGCTGGTCCATGGGCGCCTGCCGCCGGCCGAGAAGGCCGCGGTGATGGACGCCTTTTCCGCCAACCGGCTGCAGGTACTGGTGGCCACCACGGTGATCGAGGTGGGCGTCGACGTGCCGAACGCCTCGCTGATGGTGATCGAACATGCCGAGCGCTTCGGCCTCGCGCAGCTGCATCAGCTGCGCGGCCGCGTCGGCCGGGGCAGCGCCGAGTCGGTCTGCCTGCTGATGTACCAGGCCCCGCTGTCGCCGACGGCCAAGCAGCGGCTGGCGACGATGCGCGAGACGACCGACGGCTTCGAGATCGCCCGGCGCGACCTGCAGATCCGCGGGCCGGGCGAGTTCCTGGGGGCGCGCCAGTCGGGCGAGGCGATGCTGCGCTTTGCCGATCTCGAAACCGACGCCTGGCTGGTCGAGCCGGCGCAGCAGGCGGCGGAACTGCTGCTGAGCCGTTACCCCGAAGCGGCGCAGGCGCATCTGTCGCGCTGGCTGGGCGGGCGGGAGCATTACTTGAAGGCGTGAAGGCGTGAAAGGGCGAGGGCGTCGGGGCGTGAGGGCCTGAGGGCGTGAGGGCGTGAGGGCGTGAGGGCGTGGGAGCCGAGAATCCCGGGCCGCAAGCTCGGAAGTCCGCCTTCGCCGCGCCGGTGGCCCAAGAGCAGTGCACGCCGCTTTGCCGCGCGGCTCTGACAGAACCTCGATTCGAAGGTAAAATCTATCGCTTCTGAAAAGCGATAATTTGCGAAGCACTTCTGTCACGTGCTTTCGCGGCGATTCGACCGGCGATCCGACTGTCTCGCCGGCTGCACCAGCCCGCCGGGACACCCCTTTCGGACCATCCCGACATCGCCCGCTCCACCACAATCCCAAGCCGATACGACATGACGCTGACCGAACTGAAGTACATCGTTGCCGTCGCGCGAGAGCGCCATTTCGGCCGTGCCGCCGAGGCCTGCTTCGTGTCGCAGCCGACGCTGTCGGTGGCGATCAAGAAGCTGGAAGACGAGCTGAACGTGCAGATCTTCGAGCGCGGCACCTCCGAGGTCTCGGTGACCGCGGTCGGCGAGCAGATCGTCGCGCAGGCGCAGCGGGTGCTGGAACAGACCATGGCGATCCGCGAGATCGCCAAGCAGGGCAAGGACCCGCTGGCCGGGCCGCTGCGCGTCGGCGTGATCTACACGATCGGGCCGTACCTGCTGCCGGCGCTGGTCAAGCAGATGATCCACACCGTGCCGCAGATGCCGCTGATGCTGCAGGAGAACTACACGGTCAAGCTGATCGAACTGCTCAAGCAGGGCGAGATCGACTGCGCGATCATGGCCGAGCCGTTCCCGGACTCCGGCCTGACGGTGCGGCCGCTGTACGACGAGCCCTTCGTCGTCGCGGTGCCGCGCGGGCATCAGCTGGAAAAGGCGGAAAACGTCGCGCCCGACGAACTGAAGCAGCAAACCATGCTGCTGCTGGGCAGCGGCCACTGCTTCCGCGACCATGTGCTGGGCGTCTGCCCGGAACTGTCGCGCTTCTCGCAGGCCGCCGACGGCATCCAGAAGACCTTCGAGGGCTCCTCGCTCGAGACCATCCGCCATATGGTGGCCAGCGGTGTCGGCATTACCGTGCTGCCGCGGACCTCGGTGCCCGACATGCACGCCGGCAACGATCTGCTGTCCTACGTGCCGTTCGCCGAGCCGGTGCCCGATCGCCGCGTCGTGCTCGCCTGGCGCAAGAGCTTCACCCGGCTGCCGGCAATGGAAGCGCTGTGCGCGGCGGTGGCGGCCTGCGAACTGCCGGGCGTGCGGAAGCTGACGCCGGACGCGCTGGCCAAGGCGGCCTGAGGCTTTCCGGACCCTCTCCAGACCGTTTCTCCGAGCGGGGCCGGCGCCAAGCTGCGCCTCGGACCCGCCGGATGCAGCCGCCTCTTTCGGGCTCCTTTCGCTCGCTTCCCCGCCGCCTTTTCCTCGCCGTCTGCCGCTCGTTCGGCCTTCTTCTCCCGCCTCCCCCGCCTCCCAACCGCCTGTTAGCTTTACGCTATATCATAGTTTTAAATAATTAAATTCCTACGCCAATAGGTGATTGTTAAACTCCTTCCATCGACGCACGATACCGCTCGCAAAAGGAGTCAGCATGAACCGCAACCGTCCCTTGCCGTTGCCCGCCCCGGGCGCCGTCTGGCGCGACCTGCGCCGTCAGCTGACCGACTGCCTGGCCTGTTTCGCCACCGTCTATTGATGGGCGACAGCCTGCGGCGGCGTCACGGCGGCATCGCAAACGCCGCGTAGTCTCGCGGTCGTTGATGCAGCCGTTTCGCGCATCCCGGTATTTCCGTATTTCCGGTATTCCCCGGTTACTCCGTACCACCCTATCCCCACCAGCAGAGGTCACGATGAGCAAGGACAAGGACACCCTCACCACCGCCGCCGGCGCGCCGGTCGCCGACAACCAGAATTCGCTGACCGCCGGCGTGCGCGGTCCGATGCTGCTGCAGGACGTCTGGTTCCTGGAGAAGCTGGCGCACTTCGATCGCGAGGTCATTCCCGAGCGGCGGGTGCATGCCAAGGGCTCGGGTGCCCACGGCACCTTCACCGTGACGCATGACATCACGCAGTACACCAAGGCCTCGATCTTCGCCGAGGTCGGCAAGCAGACGCCGCTGTTCCTGCGCTTCTCGACGGTGGCCGGCGAGCGCGGCGCCGCCGATGCCGAGCGCGACGTGCGCGGCTTCTCGGTCAAGTTCTATACCGACGAGGGCAACTGGGACGTGGTGGGCAACAACACGCCGGTGTTCTTCGTCCGCGATCCGCTCAAGTTCCCCGACTTCATCCACACGCAGAAGCGCAATCCGCGCACCAACCTGCGCGACCCGATCGCGGTCTGGGACTTCTGGTCGCGCCATCCGGAATCGCTGCACCAGGTCACGATCCTGATGAGCGACCGCGGCCTGCCGCAGAACTACCGGCAGATGCACGGCTTCGGCTCGCACACGTACTCGTTCATCAACGCGGCGGGCGAGCGCTTCTGGGTCAAGTTCCACTTCAAGTCGCAGCAGGGCATCGCCAACTGGACCAACGAGGAAGCGGCCAAAGTGGTCGCCGGCGACCGCGAGAGCGCGCAGCGCGACCTGTACGAGAACATCGAGCAGGGCAATTTCCCGCGCTGGAAGCTGCAGGTGCAGATCATGCCCGAGGCCGACGCCGCGACGTATCGCATCAATCCGTTCGACCTGACCAAGGTGTGGCCGCATGCCGACTACCCGCTGATCGACGTCGGCGTGCTGGAGCTGAACCGCAATCCGGACAACTATTTCGCCGAGGTCGAGCAGGTGGCGATGAACCCGTCCAACATCGTGCCCGGCATCGGCTTCTCGCCGGACCGGATGCTGCAGGGCCGGCTGTTCTCGTACGGGGACACGCAGCGCTACCGGCTGGGCGTCAATCACCACCAGATCCCGGTCAACGCGCCGAAATGCCCGTTCCACAACAGCTTCCACCGCGACGGCGCGATGCGCGTGGACGGCAACCAGGGCAGCAAGCTGAACTACGAGCCGAACCGGCAGGGCGCCTTCGCCGCCGGCGAGCGCGCGGTCGAGCCGCCGCTGGCGGTGGGCGCGGTGGCGGACCGCTTCGACCACCGGGCGGACGACGACGATTACTACAGCCAGCCGCGCGCGCTGTTCCAGCTGTTCGACGAGGGCCAGCGCCAGCGCCTGTTCGGCAATATCGCGGCGGCGATGCAGGGCGTGCCGGCCGACATCGTGCAGGTCCAGCTCGCGCACTTCCGCAAGATCGACCCTGCCTATGCGGAAGGGGTGGAGCGGGCGCTGAACGTCCGCTGACCCTACGCTGAAGGTCGGCGCAGGGCGCCCGAACGGCAGGCGCGGGTTTGTCCGCGCCGCCGTTCGGATGCCATAATGCGATGCCGGGGCCGCTGGCGCAGAGCTGGCGGCCCCTGTCGCATTTTTTTCCGCAGTTAGTCGTGGCCACATCAGAACGGAGCGTATCGATCATGGCGAAGAAGAACGAGATGAGCGTGAACATCGGGATTTCGGACAAGGACCGCAAGAAGATCGCCGAGGGCCTGTCCAAGCTGCTGGCGGACACCTACACGCTTTATCTGAAGACGCACAACTTCCACTGGAACGTCACCGGCCCGATGTTCAACACGCTGCATCTGATGTTCGAGACGCAGTACACCGAACTGGCGCTGGCGGTCGACTCGATCGCGGAACGCATCCGCGCGTTGGGCTATCCGGCACCGGGCACCTACAAGGAATACGCGCGGCTGTCGTCGATCCAGGAGGAAGAGGGCGTGCCCGAGGCCACCGAGATGATCCGCAAGCTGGTCGAGGGCCAGGAGGCCGTGGTGCGCACCGCGCGCTCGATCTTCCCGCTGGTCGAGGCCGCCGCCGACGAGCCGTCGGCCGACCTGCTGACCCAGCGCATGCAGACGCACGAGAAGACCGCGTGGATGCTGCGCTCGATGCTGGCCTGAGCGGGCTCGCGTCCTGACGATGCGCCGCCGCCGCGCCGGCGGCGTATCGTTCCAGGTTGTGGCAGGGGCCTCGCCAGGGCCGATCGATCTGCCCGCGACCGCCGGGCCACGATGCCGATCCTGATCCGATCCGCGTCCGCTCCATCCCGGTCCCTCGCCGGTCCTTCCGATCCCTCGCCGCTCCCGATCCCTCCGCCAATCCCGTGCCGCTGTCCCCGTCCCACCACCCGACCCCGATGTTCGAACGTCTCGCCCTGTACGCGCGCCTGGTGCGCATCGACAAGCCGATCGGCACGCTGCTGCTGCTGTGGCCGACCTTGTGGGCGCTGTGGATGGCCGCCGGCGGGCCGCCGCCGTGGCCCATCTTCTGGATCTTCGTGGTCGGTACGTTCCTGATGCGCTCGGCCGGCTGCGCGATGAACGACTGGGCCGACCGCGACTTCGACAAGCATGTGAAGCGCACCCGCGAGCGGCCGCTGACAGCCGGGCGCATCCAGCCCTGGGAGGCGCTGGCGGTGGCCGGCACGCTGGCCGTGCTGGCCTTCCTGCTGATCCTGCCGCTCAATGCGCTGACCAAGTGGCTGTCGGTGGTGGCGGTGATCGTTGCGGCGACCTATCCCTTCTTCAAGCGCTTCTTCGCGATTCCGCAGGCGTACCTGGGCATCGCGTTCGGCTTCGGTATCCCGATGGCCTTCGCCGCGGTGCAGGAGCAGGTGCCACCGGTGGCCTGGCTGATGCTGCTGGCCAATGTGTTCTGGTCGGTCGCCTACGACACCGCGTATGCGATGGTCGATCGCGACGACGATCTGCTGATCGGCATGAAGACTTCGGCCATCACCTTCGGCCGCTTCGATGTCGCGGCGATCATGATCTGCTACGCCGGCTTCCTGGCGCTGATGGCGCTGGCCGGTGGCATGCTCGGACTGGGTTGGCCGTACTGGCTCGGCCTGGCGGCGGCCGCGGCGACCGCCGTGTACCACTACACGCTGATCCGCGGGCGCGACCGCATGCAGTGCTTCGCGGCGTTCCGCCACAACAACTGGCTGGGCGCCTGGGTGTTTGCCGGCACCGCGCTGGCGTACGCGCTGCGGTAGTCCTGTCGTTCCCGCATAGGGGACCAGCGACCTCGGGAACGAGCGGCGCCGGAAAGTCGCGGTCTCCCCGCCTGCGCGGGGACGACCGTCCTGCAATCCCGCCTCAACCCTCGCGGCCGAATTCCTCGCCCATTTCCGCGCCGCGCGCCGCCGCGGCGTGCACGGCCTTGACGAAGGCCTCGCCCACGCCCGACTGCTCCAGTACCGTCAGCGCCGCGTAGGTGGTGCCGCCCTTGGACGTCACCCGCTCGCGCAGCGTCGCGACCGGCTCGCTCGATTGCGCCGCCAGCGCGGCCGCGCCGCGGAAGGTCTCGATCGCCAGCTGGCGGCCTTGCGCCGCGCTCAGGCCCAGCTCGGTGGCGGCGCGCTCCATCGCCTCGATCACGTAGAACACATAGGCCGGGCCGCTGCCCGAGACCGCGGTGACCGCGTCCATCTGCGCATCGTTGTCCAGCCACAGGCATTGGCCGACCGCTTCGGCGAGTGCGGTGGCGACGGCGCGATCCTCGGCCGACAGGGCGGCCGGCGCGCTCAGCCCCGTCATGCCCTTGCCGGCCAGCGCCGGCGTATTGGGCATCGAGCGCACCACGCGCGCATGGCCGCCCAGCCAGCGCTGGATGTCCTGCAGGCGGATGCCGGCGGCCACGCTGACCACCAGGCCGCGGCTGCCGGCGGTGCGCAGATGCGGCAGCAGCTGCTCGGCCGCCTCGCGGAACTGCTGCGGCTTGGTCGCCATCACGATCACGTCGCTGCCGGCCAGTTCGACGTCGGGCGTCTCGACGGTATGCACGCGCTGCTCGCGCGCCAGCCGTTCGCGCGCCGGCGCGTAGGGGTCGGCGACGCGGATCGACGAAGGCGGCACGCCGCGCGCGATCAGGCCGCCGATCAGGGCGGTGGCGAGGTTGCCGCCGCCGACGAAGCCGAAGGTCAGAGTGGTGAGCATGGGTGGGTCTCGCTGTGAGTCGGGAATCGGGGAATCGGGGAATCGGGAAATCGGAACGTCGGCAGCCGGTCCCGGGACGGTTCGCGCCAGCCCGGGCAGCGTCAGGGCCGCATCAGGGCCGCATCACGGCGCGCCGGCCGGGTTCATGCCGCTTTCGGCCGGCCGCGGACGGGCGCCGAAGATCGCGGTGCCGACCCGCACGATCGTCGCGCCTTCGGCCACCGCCGCCTCGAGGTCGCCGGACATGCCCATCGACAGCGTGTCGACCGCCAGGCCGTCCTCGCGCAACGTGGCCAGCAGCGCGCGCAGCGCGGCGAAGGGGCGGCGCTGCGCCGCGATATCGTCCGCCGGCTCGGGAATGGCCATCAGCCCCCGCAGATGCAGATTGGGCAGCGGCGCGATGGCGCGCGCGAGGGCCAGCACGTCGGCCGGCGCGACGCCGCTCTTGCTGGCCTCGCCGCTGATATTGACCTGGATGCAGACCTGCAGCGGTCCCATCGAGGCGGGGCGCTGCGCCGAGAGCCGCTCGGCGATGCGCAGCCGGTCGACCGAATGCACCCAGTCGAAGTGCTCGGCCACCGCGCGCGTCTTGTTGCTTTGCAGGGGACCGATGAAGTGCCACGACAGCTGCTCGCGCAGCGATGCCAGCGCGGCGATCTTGTCCAGGCCTTCCTGCACATAGTTCTCGCCGAAGGCGCGCTGGCCTGCCTCGAAGGCCGTGCGTACCGCGCCGGGCGGGAAGGTCTTGGACACCGCCAGCAGCGACACCTCGCCGGCCGATCGGCCCGCCTCGAGTTCGGCGGCGGCAAGGCGCCGCCGCACGGTTTGGAGATTCGCGGCTATGACCGACATGGTTCGGCAAACATCGAAAGAAACGGTTGGCAACAAGGGGTAGGCCATTATAGTGTTTGCTCCCAACCCATTCGCCGACAGGAACACGCCATGGACAACGTCTACCAGTTCAGCGCCGAATCGCTGGCCGGCCAGCCGGTTTCGCTATCGCAGTTCGAGGGCAAGGTGCTGCTGATTGTCAATACCGCCAGCGAATGCGGCTTCACGCCGCAGTACGCCGGCCTGCAGCGGCTGCACGAGCGCCATGCCGGGCGCGGTTTCGCGGTACTCGGCTTCCCGTGCAACCAGTTCGGCAAGCAGGAGCCCGGCGATGCGCAGCAGATCGGCCAGTTCTGCGAAACGCGCTTCCAGGTCAGCTTTCCGATGTTCGCCAAGATCGACGTCAACGGCGCCAACGCGCATCCGCTGTATCGCTGGCTGACCGGGCAGAAGCCCGGCCTGCTCGGCATCGAGGCGATCAAGTGGAACTTCACCAAGTTCCTGCTGCGCCGCGACGGCACGGTGTACAAGCGCTATGCGCCGACCACGAAGCCCGAGGATATCGAGGCCGACATCGAGACGCTGCTGGCCGAGCCGGCGCGCTGAAGCGGAAGCCGAAGCCGCAGCCGGCCGAACCCGCGCCCAACTCGCGCCCAACTCGCGCCCAACTGGCGCCCAACTCGCGCCCAACTCGCGCCCAACTCGCGCC
>NZ_JCBAJO010000194.1:0-8879 GCF_059772245.1 Cupriavidus sp. R6-3 | reverse complement strand
GGACGGGCAAGCGGGCAGGGCGCGGACGGTGTCGCGGCAGCGCGCGGAAGCGGCAAACCGGCGCGACGGTGGAGCGGTATTATAGGCGCCCGGATCGGGCACGAGTCCACGCCCGCATGGCGACAGCGTCCGCCAAAGATACGGCGACGCCGGGCTCGCGCGGGCCGGCCTTCGTCGGCAATCCGCGGCGATTTCCGCCTCCGTCAGACATCCTATTTCCGCGTTCCAACTCCGGCAGGAGGCCGGCATGCGCATTCTGCTGGTCGAAGACGAAACCGAACTCGCGCACTGGGTGGCGCGTGCGCTGGAGCAGGGCGGCTTCGTGGTCGAGCACGTGGCCGACGGCCTGCTCGCGGACGCGCGCCTGCAGGCCGAGGAATACGACGCCGTGGTGCTGGACCTGCGCCTGCCCGGCAAGGACGGCCTGTCGGTGCTCAAGGCGATGCGCGGCCGCGACGACCGCACGCCGGTGCTGATCCTGACCGCGCAGGACACCCTCGACGAACGCGTGCGCGGCCTGAATCTCGGCGCCGACGACTACCTGCCCAAGCCCTTCGCGCTGGCCGAACTCGAGGCCCGCATCCTGGCGCTGATCCGCCGCAGCCGCGGCCGCGCCCATCCGCGCCTGCAATGCGGCGCGCTGGTATTCGACGGCGAGACGCGCAGCTTCACGCTGGACGGCGCGCCGCTGGCGCTGACCCCGCGCGAATCGACGCTGCTCGGCGCACTGCTGGCCCGCAGCGGCCAGCCGCTGACCAAGGCGCAACTGCTGGACAAGGTGTTTTCGCTCGACGCCGACGTCAATCCCGATGCCATCGAGGTGCTGATCTACCGGCTGCGCAAGAAGCTGTCCGGCCACGGCGTGACCATCGTCACGCTGCGCGGCTTCGGCTATCTGCTCGAAGCGGAGGCCGCCGCTTGAGCGCGCCGGACGGGCCTCGGGGCGAACTTCGGGGCGAACTTCGGGGCGATCCTCGAAGTGGTCCCCCGAGCGATCACGGCAGTGGTCACCGCAGTGATCACCGCCATGGCCATCAAAGTGGGCCCCGAAGCGGTCCCCTGCGCCGCTGGCTGCGCGGCAGCCTGCGCCGCCAGCTGCTGGTGCTGCTGCTGCCGGCGCTGGCGGCGATGATGGCGCTCGACAGCTGGCTGACCTACGGCACGCTGCGCGATGCCGCCAATACCGCCTACGACCGCTCGCTGTTCGGCTCGGTGCGCGCGATCGACAACGCCATCGGCATGGCCGGCGAGACCGTGCAGCTGACGCTGCCCGACGCCGCCATGGAGATGTTCGAGACCGCGGCGCAGACGCGCGTGTTCTATCGCGTCGCGCTGGAGCGCGAGGGCGCCATCGAGACCGTGACCGGCTACGACGACCTGCCGCTGCCGCGCGGCACGCTGGCCAACAACGTGCCGCGCTATTACGACGCGGTCTATCGCGACGCGCCGGTGCGCATCGCCGCGATGGCCCGCCCGGTCTACCGGCCCGACGCCCACATGCGCGTGATCATCCAGGTCGCCGAATCGGCCGAGCCGCGCGCGGCGCTGGTGGGCGCGGTATGGCGCAACACGCTGGCGCGCGACGCACTGCTGATCGTGGCGAGCGCGCTGATCCTGGTGGGCGGCGTGACGTTCGTGCTGCGCCCGCTCAAGCGCGTGCGCGACGATGTCGAAGCGCGCACGCCGGACGACCTGACGCCACTCGCGGTCGGCCCGGTACCGGCCGAGGTGCGGCCGCTGGTCGATGCGGTCAACCGGCACGTGTCGCGCTCGGCGGCGATGGCGCAGGCCCAGGCGCAGTTCATCGCCGATGCCGCGCACCAGCTGCGCACGCCGCTGGCAATCCTGAAGACGCAGGCGGAGTTCGCCCGCCGTCAGCTCGACGGCAGCGGGGACGGGGACGCGGCCCCCGCGCGCGAGGCGGTCGACGGCATCGTGTCGCAGCTGGAACAGGCCTCGCGCCTGGCCAACCAGTTGCTGGCGCTGGCGCGGGTACGCCAGCACGAGGCGCAGGCCGCCGAGGCGGGCCAAGCGGGCGGCCAAGGGGGCGGCCAAGCGGCCGTGCCCGACACCGTGATCGACGCCGCCGCGGTGGCCGGCCAGGTCGCGCTCGACTATCTGCCGCTGGCGCGCGCCAAGCAACAGGAATTCGGCTGGGAGGACGGCGGCGGCCGGCCGCTGCCGGTGCGCGCCGACGCGGCGCTGCTGCGCGAGGCGCTGGCCAACCTGGTCCACAACGCGATCCAGTATTCGCCGCGCGGCAGCCGTATCACGCTGTCGGCCGCGCGCGAGCGCGACAGCGCCTGCCTCGCGGTCGAGGACGACGGCCCCGGCATTCCGGCCGAGGAACGCGAGCAGGTGTTCGCGCGGTTCTATCGCCGCGTCGGCCACGACGAGCCCGGCTCGGGCCTGGGCCTGGCGATCTCGCGCGAGATGGCGGCGCGCTTCGGCGGCAGCGTGACGCTGCACGAGGCCCGCCAGGGGCGGGGACTGCGAGCCGAGTTGCGGCTGCCGCTGGTGGGCGATACGTAGGCGGAGGCAGCGGGCCGACGCGTTGGGCGAACGCGGCGGGCGGATGCTTGCGCCGAACGCAGGAAGCCGGCACGGCAAGCCGACGCAACGAGCGGGCACTACCCGCCCGACACCCCGCCGGCACCGGCTCGCCGCCTCCACCCGATCCGCGTAAACCCCAGTCCAAAAGCTGTCGTTTTGACAGCTTATTGACAGTTTCCGGCTCCTAGAATCGCCGCCATGGCCGTACAAGCGGCCACTGAACGATAAAACCACGATATCGCAAGCAGGAGACGCCATGCGCCGCACCCTCGTCCGACTTCCCCGCCTTTTCCAATTTGCCCTGATCGGCGCCGCCGTGGCGGCCGGCCCGGCCTTCGCCGTCGACACCGCCAAGTTCATGATCGGCGCCAACCCCGGCGGCGGCTGGGACCAGGCCGGGCGCACGCTGGGCGCCGCGATGGTGTCCGCCGGCGTGGCCAAGTCGGCCTCGTACGACAACCGCGGCGGCGCGGGCGGCACCATCGGCCTGACCCAGTTCGTCAACACCGACAAGGGCAATCCCAACGCGCTGCTGGTCACCGGCGCGGTGATGGTCGGCGCGATCGAGACCAACAAGCCGCCGGTCACGCTGAAGAACGCCACCCCGGTGGCGCGGCTGTTCACCGACACGATGGTGATCACCGTGCCGGCCAGCTCGCCGATCAAGTCGATCAAGGACCTGACCGCGCAGCTCAAGGCCAATCCGGGCAGCGTCAGCTGGGGCGGCGGCTCCAAGGGTTCGATCGACCATATCCTGGCGGGCCTGATCGCCAAGGACATCGGCGTCGATCCGAAGCGCATCAACTACGTGCCCTTCCAGGGCGGCGGCGAGGCCTCGGCCTCGGTGCTGGGCGGCCACGTGACGGCCGGCATCGCCGGCGTGTCCGAGTTCCTGCCCTTCATCAAGAGCGGCAAGATGCGCGCGCTGGCGGTGACCTCGAAGGACCGCGTCGCCGATATCCCGACGCTGAAGGAGCAGGGCATCAACGTCGAGATCTACAACTGGCGCGGCGTCTATGGCGCGCCGGGCATCACCCCCGAGCAGCGCAAGGCGCTGATCGACGCGGTGGTCAAGGCGACCGAATCGCCGTCGTGGAAGCAGGCGCTGGCCAAGAACGACTGGACGCCGTTCCTGCTGACCGGCGACGAGTTCGGCAAGTTCGTGGACGCCGAATCGGCCCGCCTGGGCGCGATGCTGCGCGAACTGGGCGTGGCCAAGTAAGGCCGTCGAGGCCTCGGGCATTTTTCGCCTTCCCCACCTTGCGCGCCTTTCCTGTCGACCCGGTCCATTCGGCCGTTCCGGCCCTTCCGCCCTACCGGCCGATCTGGACCTGACAGCTGCCCCGGCGCCGCGGCCTCCCGGACCGCGGCCCGTTCGTTTTCCGCCCCGCCGGATGCGCACCCCGCATCCGGCCTCGATCCGGAGCCCATCGTGAAACCTTCCCACACTGCCATCGGCATCGTCGTGCTGTTGCTGTCGGCCTGCTTCTTCGCCGGCCTGGGCGGCATCTCGGGCGAATCCGGCTACGCCGGCCTGTCGCCGCGTTTCGTTCCCACGCTGGTCGGCGTGGGCCTGGCCATCTGCGGCGCGCTGCTGACCTGGCAGGGCGTACGCGGCGGCTTTCGGGCGATGCCCGAGGAAGACGCCGAGCTGCCGTCGCAGCCGCACAGCCTGCGCGGCCTGTTGTGGGTTGCCGCCGGCCTGCTGCTGAACATGGCGCTGATCGGCGCGCTGGGCTTCGTGCTGGCGTCCACGCTGCTGATGGTCTGCGTCGCGCGCGGCTACGGCAGCCGCCGCGTCGTCCGCGACGCGCTGATCGGGCTGGCGATCACGGTGCCGATGTGGTTGCTGTTCGATTTCCTGCTCGGCATCAACCTGCCGCTGCTGCCGATCGTCGGCCTGTAAATCGCGGCCTCTAAATCGCGGGCCTGCAAGGCCGGAGACACGCAAATGGATACGCTGAATCAACTGATGAACGGCTTTGCCGTCGCCATCACGCCGCTGAACCTGATGTGGGCCCTGGTCGGCTGCTTCCTGGGCACCGCGATCGGCGTGCTGCCCGGCATCGGCCCGGCGCTGACAGTGGCGATGCTGCTGCCGCTGACCGCCAAGGTGGAGCCGACCGCGGCGCTGATCATGTTCGCCGGCATCTACTACGGGGCGATGTACGGCGGCTCGACCACCTCGATCCTGATGAACACGCCGGGCGAGTCGTCGACGATGATCACCGCGATGGAAGGCAACCTGATGGCCAAGTGCGGCCGCGCCGGTCCGGCGCTGGCCACCGCGGCGATCGGCTCCTTCGTCGCCGGCACCATCGCCACCGTGCTGCTGTCGCTGTTCGCGCCGGTCGCGGCCGACGTCGCGCTGCAGTTCGGTCCGGGCGAGTACTTCATGATCATGCTGCTGGCCTTCACCACGGTGTCGGCCGTGCTGGGCTCCTCGCTGCTGCGCGGCATGACCAGCCTGTTCCTGGGCCTGGGCATCGGCCTGATCGGCATGGACTCGCTGTCGGGCCAGACCCGCTACACGCTGGGCATCCAGGAGCTGTACGACGGCATCGACATCGTCGTCGTCGCGGTCGGCCTGTTCGCGGTCGGCGAGGCGCTGTTCAACGCCTTCTTCCCGCAGCCGGAGGGCACCTTCAACAAGGTCGGGCAGGTGATGATGTCGCGCTCGGACTGGAAGCGTTCGATCCCGGCCTGGCTGCGCGGCACCTTCATCGGCTTTCCGTTCGGGCTGATTCCGGCGGGCGGCGCCGAGATCCCGACCTTCCTGTCGTATGCCAGCGAGAAGAAGCTGAGCAAGCATCCTGAGGAATTCGGCAAGGGCGCGATCGAGGGCGTGGCCGGGCCCGAAGCGGCCAACAACGCCGCGGTAACCGCCACGCTGGCGCCGCTGCTGACGCTGGGCATCCCGACCTCGAACACCACGGCGATCATGCTGGCGGCGGTCCAGAACTACAACCTGCAGCCCGGTCCGATGCTGTTCCAGACCTCGGGCGACCTGGTCTGGGGCCTGCTCGCCTCGCTCTATATCGGCAACGTGATGCTGCTGGTGCTGAACCTGCCGGCGATCGGCCTGTGGGTCCGCATGCTGCGCATCCCGACGCCGCTGCTCTATGGCGGCATCCTGATCTTTGCGGGCCTGGGTGCCTACGGCATCCGCCAGTCGGCCTTCGACCTGCTGCTGCTGTTCCTGATCGGCCTGCTCGGCATGGCGATGCGCCGCTTCGACTTCCCGACCGCGCCGGTGATCGTCGGCATGATCCTCGGGCCGATGGCCGAGAAGCAGCTGCGCAACGCGCTGTCGATCAGCCAGGGCGACTGGACGATGTTCCTGCGCCATCCGATCTCGGCCTCGATCCTGGCGCTGACGGTGGCGGTCGTCGTGGTCCCGCGCCTGCTGCGCTGGCTGTCGCGGCGTTCGGCGATGCGGGGCGTGGCCGACGCGGCCAATTGATCGGCGCGGGGGCAGGGGTCGCGCGGCATCAGGCGTGGCATCGGGCGCGACATGAAGCGGCGACATGAAGCGGCGACATGAAGCGGTGACATGAAGCGCGACATCCCGCGCCACAATGCGCGACAATGCGCGTGACGCCACAAGGCCCGGGGCTCCCGGGCCTTGTCGTTTGCCTGCTCTCCTCTCACCACAAGAAAGCGGCGGCGCCCTGCGCCAGCCTGCCACCGCCATGCGATCCGTACTCTCCCGTTGGCGTCCGACGCTGCTGACGCTGCTGCTTGGACTGGGCGCCGCCCTGCTGTGCGAATGGCTGCGCACGCCGCTGCCCTGGATGATCGGCCCGCTGCTGGCCGTGGCCGCCGCCCGCATGATGGGCGCCGACCTGCGCGCGCCATCGCAGGCCCGCAACGCCGGCCAATGGGCCATCGGTACCTCGCTGGGGCTCTACTTCACGCCCGACGTGGTGGCCAAGCTGGTCGAGTTCTCGCCCTACGTGATCGCCGGCTCGCTGTTCGCGCTGGTGCTCGGCACCGCCGGCGCGCTGATGCTGCGCCGGACCACCGGGGTCGCCTTCAAGACCGCGTTCTTCTCCACCGCGATCGGCGGCGCCTCGGAGATGGCCAATCTTGCCGAGCGCAACGGCGCGCGCATCGATCAGGTCGCGGCTGCGCATTCGCTGCGCGTGTTATTGGTGGTAGTAATCGTGCCTGCGCTTTTTCAGTATGGTGGTATTCATGGCCTCGATACCTATATCCCGGGACCGCGCACCGTCGATGCGCTCGGGCTGGCCGCGCTGATCGCCATCACGGTGGCCTTCGCGCTGCTGATGAACCGGCTGAACCTGCCCAACCCCTTCGTCATCGGCACGCTGATCGCCGCCGCGGTGCTGACCGCCTCGGGCATCGAGCTGTCCGCGATCCCCACCTCGATGAGCCATGCCGGCCAGCTGCTGATCGGCGTCTCGCTCGGCGTGCGTTTCTCGCGCGAATTCCTGCATACCGCGCCGCGCTTCCTCGGCGGCGTGGCGCTGTACACGCTGGTCGCGCTGGTGATATCGGCGCTGTTCGGCTGGGGACTGGCGGCGCTGTCCGGCGCGCATCCGGCCACCGTGATCCTCGGTACCACGCCGGGCGGCATCGCCGAGATGTGCATCACCGCCAAGGTGCTCGAGCTCGGCGTGCCGCTGGTCACGGCCTTCCACGTGATCCGGATGGCCTTCGTGGTGCTGTGTACCGGCCCCCTGTATCATTGGCTGAAACATCGCGCCGCCCCGGAGGAGACCGAGTAGCCGGGCGGCCAGGACAACCGAGGACCACCGACGGGCCGCCATGCCAGAGACGACGCTTGCCATCGCCGACATCGACGCCATCCTGGAGCGCGTGCTGGCGCCCTGGGTCCGCCAGCTGAACCTGCGCGCCGAGCGCGTCGACGCCGACAGCGTCACGCTGCGGCTGCCCTTCGATCCTTCCCTTCGCCACGCCGGCGGCGTGGTCTGCGGCCAGGTGCTGATGTCCGCGGCCGACACCGCGATGATCGTCGCGATCTCGAGCGCGCTCGGCGGCTTCCGCCCGATGACCACCGTCAGCCTGACCACCAATTTCATGCGCCCCGTGATCGAGGGCGACATGCTGGTGCAGGCCACCGTGCTGCGGCTGGGCAAGACCGTCGTGTTCGGGGAGATCGCGCTGCGCGGCCCCGACGGCAAGCTGGCCGTGCAGGCAACCACCACCTACGCGCTGCTATGACGGGGTCGGCCGCCCGCCCGGACATGGCCACCGACGCCAGCACCGCGCCGTCGCGCACGCCGTCGCGCGCGCCGCAGTACGGCGGGCCCTTCGAGCAGGTGGTCTTCGCCGGCGGCGGCAATCGCTGCTGGTGGCACGCAGGCTGGTGGGACACCGTCGCGCCCGAGCTGGGGCTGCGCCCGCGCGTGATCGCCGGCATCTCGGCCGGTGCTGCCACCGCCTGCATGATTTACACGCACGAGTCGCGGCAGGTGATGGACTACTACCGCGGCGTGCTGGCCGGCAACAAGCGCAACGTCTACTGGCGCAACCTGCTCGGCAACCAGCGCGTCTTTCCGCATTACGGCATCTATCGGGCTGCCCTGCTGTCGATCCTGGGGGACGGCCGCCTGGAGCGGCTGCAGGCCGCGCCCGAGATCCGCGTCGGCGTCGCCCACATTCCGCGCTGGTGCGGACCGCGGCTGGCGGTGATGGCGGGACTGCTGGCCTACAACATCGACAAGCATCTGCTCAAGACGCTGCATCCGCGGCTGGGCCGCACGCTGGGCTTTCATCCCGAGTTCGTGCGGGCCCAGGACTGCGCCACGCCGGAACAGCTGGCAGACCTTTTGCTGCAATCGTCGTGCACGCCGCCGTTCACGCCCGTGTTGCGGCGCGATGGCCGCGCGGTGCTCGACGGCGGCCTGGTCGACAACGTGCCGGTCGACGCGCTCGACGCCACGCCCGGCGACGTGCTGGTGCTGATGACCCGGCTGTATCCGCGCCCGCGCCGTTTCGTGATGGAGTGGAACGGCCAGCGGCGCCTGTATGTGCAACCGTCGCGGCGGGTGCCGATCTCGAGCTGGGATTACACGCGCCCGGAAGGCATGACGCTGGCCTACGACCTGGGCCGGCGCGATGGCGAAACCTTCCTGCGCGAATGGACGGCGCAGGCGCCAGCGGATCTGGCGCCGGCCTCGTAGCGCGGGAGCGGCGCAGCGGCTGCTCCCTTCGGTGTTCTTGCGGAATTCTCGCGGCCGGCGCGCCGCGGCAGGAGGCATAGATGACGAAGCGGCAAGCTGGCAACGACAACGAACGCAAGCGCGCAAGCAAGGTATCGGCCGAACCCCGGATGGAGC
>NZ_JCBAJO010000193.1:0-8928 GCF_059772245.1 Cupriavidus sp. R6-3 | reverse complement strand
TGAGCGGCGAGGGCGGCGATGCGGGACCGGCGCAGCGCGTGGTCGAGGAAATCCAGGCCGCCGGCGGCGAGGCGGTCGCCAACACCGACAGCGTGTCGAGCTGGCAGGGCGCCAACGCGATCGTCCAGTGCGCGCTCGACCGGTTCGGCCGCATCGACGCCGTGATCAACAACGCCGGCAATCTTCGCGACCGCATGTTCTTCAAGATGAACGAGGAGGAATGGCGCGCGGTGATCGACGTGCATCTGCACGGCACCTTCTTCGTCAGCCGCGCCGCCGCGCCCTACTTCAAGGACCAGCAGAGCGGCGCCTATGTCCATATGACCTCGACCTCCGGCCTGATCGGCAATTTCGGCCAGGCCAACTACGCCGCCGCCAAGCTGGGCATCGCGGCGCTGTCCAAATCGATCGCGCTGGACATGGCCCGCTTCAACGTCCGCTCGAACTGCATCGCGCCATTCGCCTGGAGCCGGATGACCAGCTCGATCCCGTCGGAGACGCCGGAGGAGCAGGCGCGCGTGGCCAAGCTGCAGAAGATGGAGGCCGGCAAGGTCGCGCCGATGGCGGTGTTCCTCGCCAGCGAGGCGGCGCGCGAGGTCAATGCGCAGATCTTCGCGGTGCGCGCCAACGAGATCATGCTGATGAGCCAGCCGCGGCCGGTGCGCTCGGTGCATGCCAGCGAGGGGTGGACGCCGGAGACGATCGCGGAGATCGCGATCCCGGCGATGCGCAACAGCTTCTATCCGCTGGAGCGCTCGCCCGACGTCATCAACTGGGATCCGATCTGAGGATTCGCTTCCGACGATCTGATCCGAGATACGCCGCTGCCGGCGATGCGCTGGCAGCACGACGCGCCGGGTGCTGACGCCCGGCGTTTTCATTGTCTCGCTCTTCTCCGCTCTCTCCTCTCCTCTCCTCTCCTCTCCTTCGCCGTTTCGCCTCTCCTCCTTCGATCGATTGTCGCTCGCGCGCACGTCGTCGCGCATTGCGGTTTCCCCGCATCGCCGCCGGCTGTCGTCGGTGAACGCCGTTCGTCCACCGCCTTCTTCGTCGACCGTCCGACGATCGTTCCGCTCGCCCGTCGCATGTGGCCCGCAATTTGCTGGTGTACCGACAACGGTGGCCGACGGATGCCGCCGCGCGGGCAACCGCGACGGGGAGACAGCGATGCGATCGACGCGGTCGAATGCGAACTGGAACCTGTAGCGGTTTCGGCATTCCAATGGGCACGCACCCGCACGGTGCGCGCCACGATTCCAAAGGGGAGACGCGATTGCCTCGACGGTGCATGGAGACAACCGGCGAACGATGCTTCGCCACACCCGGGCCGACAGCGGGCCAGCGCCCGGGCCGATGGGTTAACCCTGCTTTTTGGCAGCGCGATGCGCGATGTCGCGGCGCTCCGTTTTCATCCCGCTTCGATCCCCGTTTCTGTCCCTGCGTGCGTCGCTGCTTCGATCGCCTTCCCGCGCATCGAGAACACGACAGCAGCGTGTCGCGCGACGTTGCGCGCGAGGCCTTGGCCGCAGCAACGATGCAGGATGTGCCAACGTACGACCCCACCTGTTCCAAGGTTTTGCAGTCCCGGTATGTCGTCGATGCTCGCCGGAAGCAATCGTTACAAACAGGGCAGTGCAGCACCAAAGGGAAAGGTGTAAGGTGTGTCCCAGAACATGGTCGCGCCGCCCAGTGCGAACCGGTCAGCGTGCCGCTCAGTCGCACGCAGCCAGAACGCAGTTTTCACGAGCAGGACCGCGCCGTTGCCAGTGCGCAATGCGCGTCAACAAGCTCTTCCCCCTGGGCGTTATTTGACTATGATGAAGTAAAGACTTCGCAACATGGTCAGTCTTCCGCCAAGCCGGGGTGGCGGTATTCAAAGGCTGATACGTGGAATGAGGCAGGGTACCTACCTGCAGACGGACTGCGTTCGCCTCGGACGAGACTCTGACGGGAGTGAGGTATGGACATTTTCGGCCACTACGCCACGCGCTTCGAAGCTCGCAAGGAAGAGGAATACAGCATCCAGGAGTATCTGGAGATCTGTAAGAAAGACCCTACTGCCTATGCGACCGCGGCCGAGCGCATGCTCGCCGCGATCGGGCAGCCAGAGCTGGTAGACACGCACCACGACCCGCGCCTGTCGCGCCTGTTCTTCAACAAGGTCATCAAGATCTATCCGGCCTTCCGCGAGTTCTACGGCATGGAGGACACGATCGAGCAGATCGTCTCGTTCTTCAAGCATGCCGCGCAGGGTCTCGAGGAACGCAAGCAGATCCTCTACCTGCTCGGGCCTCCCGGCGGCGGCAAGTCCTCGCTCGCCGAGAAGCTCAAATCGCTGATGGAGCAGATCCCCATCTACGCGCTGAAGGGCTCGCCCATCCATGAATCGCCGCTCGGACTGTTCTCGCCCGAGGAAGACGGCAAGATTCTGGAGGAGGACTACGGCATCCCGGTCCGCTATCTGAACACGATCGCCTCGCCATGGGCGGTCAAGCGCCTGCACGAGTTCAACGGCGACATCACGCGCTTCCGCGTGGTCAAGCTGCGGCCCTCGGTGCTGTCGCAGATCGCGATCGCGAAGACCGAGCCGGGCGACGAGAACAACCAGGACATCTCCTCGCTGGTCGGCAAGGTCGATATCCGCAAGCTCGAGGACTATCCGCAGGACGACCCGGACGCGTACTCGTACTCCGGCGGCCTGTGCCTGGCCAACCGCGGCCTGCTCGAGTTCGTCGAGATGTTCAAGGCCCCGATCAAGGTCCTGCACCCGCTGCTGACGGCGACGCAGGAGGGCAACTACAAGGGCACCGAGGGCTTCGGCGCGATTCCGTTCGACGGCGTGATCCTGGCCCACTCGAACGAGGCCGAATGGCAATCGTTCAAGGCGGACAAGAACAACGAGGCCTTCCTCGACCGGATCTACATCGTCAAGGTGCCGTACTGCCTGCGCGTGTCGGACGAGGTCAAGATCTACGACAAGCTGTTGCGCAGCAGCTCGCTGTCGGCCGCGCCATGCGCGCCGAACACGCTGAAGATGATGGCGCAGTTCGCGGTGCTGACGCGGATCAAGGAACCGGAGAACTCGAACATCTTCTCGAAGATGCGGGTCTACGACGGCGAAAGCCTGAAGGACGTCGACCCGAAGGCGAAGTCGTACCAGGAGTATCGCGACTACGCCGGCATCGACGAGGGCATGAGCGGGCTGTCGACGCGCTTCGCGTTCAAGGTGCTGTCCAAGGTCTTCAACTTCGACAACACCGAGGTCGCGGCCAATCCGGTGCACCTGCTGTACGTGCTCGAGCAGCAGATCGAGCGCGAACAGTTCCCGCCGGAGCAGGAAGCGAAGCTGCTCTCGTACATCAAGGAATACCTGACGACGCCCTTCGTCGAGTTCATCGGCAAGGAGATCCAGACCGCGTATCTGGAGTCGTATTCCGAATATGGCCAGAACATCTTCGACCGCTACGTGGTGTTCGCCGACCTGTGGATCCAGGACCAGGAGTACCGGGATCCCAATACCGGCGAGATCCTCGACCGCAACGCGCTGAACGACGAGCTGGAGAAGGTGGAAAAGCCGGCGGGTATCTCGAACCCGAAGGACTTCCGCAACGAGATCGTCAACTTCGTGCTGCGGGCGCGGGCCAACAACGGCGGCAAGAACCCGAACTGGACCAGCTACGAGAAGTTGCGCATGGTGATCGAGAAGCGGATGTTCTCCACCACGGAGGACCTGCTGCCGGTCATTTCCTTCAACGCCAAGTCCTCGCGCGAGGACCAGGAGAAACACGAGAACTTCGTCAACCGCATGGTCGAGAAGGGCTATACGCCCAAGCAGGTCCGGCTGCTGGTGGAGTGGTACTTGCGCGTTCGAAAATCATCGTAACGGCGCCTGCACGGGGCCTCTGAACGAGGGCAACCAATATGGCCACGGTCATCGATCGGCGGGAGAATGGCGGCAACAAGAGTGCGGTCAACAAGCAGCGTTTCATCAAGCGTTACCGCGAGCAGATTCGGCAAGCCGTAGCGAAGGCGGTGTCCGGCCGGAAGATCATGGACATCGAACAGAGCGGGCAGGTGTCCATTCCGGTCAAGGACATCTCCGAGCCGATCTTCCACCATGGCCAGGGTGGCAAGCGCGAGTGGATCCACCCCGGCAACAAGAAGTTCGTCCGCGGAGACAGTTTCGACCGCCAGCAGCAAGGGGCGGGCGGAACCGGCTCGCGGGCGAGCGACTCGGGCGAGGGCGAGGACGATTTCGTCTTCACGCTCTCGCGCGAGGACTTCCTGAATTTCTTCTTCGAGGACATGGCGCTGCCCGACATGGCCAAGCGCCATCTGGCCAAGATCGCCGAGGTGCGCAAGGTGCGCGCCGGCTTTTCGATCGACGGCACGCCCTCGAACCTGTCGGTGCTGCGCACGATGCGCAGCTCGCTCGGCCGCCGCATCGCGCTGTCCGGGCCTTACCAGCGGCGCCTGCAGGCGCTCGAGCAGCAGTACAGCGAGGTGCTCGAGGAAGAGGGCCCCTACACGGCCCGCGCGCAGGAGATGATGAAGGAGATGCGCCATCTGCGCGCCTGCATCGACCGCGTGCCCTTCATCGAGAAGCTGGACCTGCGCTACAACAATCGCGTGCTGAAGAAGCGTCCGCAGGCGCAGGCGGTAATGTTCTGCCTGATGGACGTGTCAGGTTCGATGGACGAGAGCCGCAAGGACCTGGCCAAGCGTTTCTTCATGCTGCTGTACCTGTTCCTGAAGCGGAACTACGAACGCATCGACGTCGTCTTCATCCGCCACCATACGGTCGCCAAGGAAGTCGACGAGGAAGATTTCTTCCACTCGCGCGAATCGGGCGGCACGGTGGTGTCCAGCGCGCTGAAGCTGATGGTCGACGTGATCCACAACCGCTACCCGGCCAGCCAGTGGAACATCTACTGCGCGCAGGCGTCGGACGGCGACAACTGGGCCGGCGACTCGGAGCTGTGCGGGCGGCTGCTGCGCGAATCGATCCTGCCGCTGGTGCAGTACTACGCCTATGTGGAAGTCGCGTCCGAGGAGCCGCAGAACCTGTGGGAAGAGTACATGACGGTCAAGGGCGCGCACGAGAACTTCGCGATGCAGCGGATCATCGGCGCGGACGAGATCTATCCGGTCTTGCACGACCTGTTTCAGAAGAAGGCGGCCTGGCCGAACACCGGGCGTTGATGCGCTGACGCCTTGATGCGTCGATGCACCGGCGCAGCGGCGCCCGGGCATGGTGTCCATGCAGGGGTGCCGCGCCGGACAGGCCTTGGCTAACCGGCGGAGCCGCGATCGCGGGCCGCCGACATGGGGGTGGGAAATGGCATACCTCTCTACCGGTTCGGAGTGGACCTTCGAACTGATCCAGCGGTACGACCGGGAGATCGCGCGCATCGCGGCCGATTTCGGCCTCGATACCTATCCCAACCAGATCGAGATCATCACCGCCGAGCAGATGCTGGACGCCTACGCGTCCGCGGGGCTGCCGGTCGGCTACAGCCACTGGTCCTACGGCAAGCACTTCCTCGCTTCCGAGCGCAGCTACCAGCGCGGCCACATGGGCCTGGCCTACGAGATCGTGATCAACTCCAACCCCTGCATCGCCTACCTGATGGAGGAGAACACGATGCCGATGCAGGCGCTGACGATCGCGCACGCCTGCTACGGCCACAACTCCTTCTTCAAGGGCAATTACCTGTTCCGCACCTGGACCAACGCGGACGCCATCGTCGACTACCTGCTGTTCGCCAAGAACTACGTGGCCGAATGCGAGCAGCGCTACGGCGAGCAGGAGGTCGAACTGCTGCTCGACTCCTGCCACGCGCTGCAGAACTACGGCGTGGACCGCTACAAGCGCCCGAAGAAGCTGTCGATCACCGAGGAGCAGGCGCGCCAGGCCGAGCGCGAGAACTATCTGCAGATGCAGGTCAACGATCTGTGGCGCACGCTGCCGAAGCACCGCTCGCACGCGCTGGTGACCGAGGACGAGACGCCGGAGGCCGAGGCCACCTTCCCGCCGGAGCCGCAGGAAAACCTGCTGTACTTCATCGAGAAGAACGCACCCAAGCTGCAGCCCTGGCAGCGCGAGATCGTCCGCATCGTGCGCAAGATCGCGCAGTACTTCTACCCGCAGCGGCAGACCAAGGTGATGAACGAGGGCTGGGCCACGTTCTGGCACTACACGATCCTGCACGAGCTGTACGAGCAGGGGCTGGTCAACGACGCCTTCATGATGGAACTGCTGCAGGCGCATACCAACGTCATCTACCAGCCGCCGTACCACAGCCCTTATTACAGCGGACTCAATCCTTACACGCTCGGCTTCCTGATGTTCCAGGACCTGCGCCGCATGTGCGAGCGCCCCGAGGAGGAGGATTATCGCTGGGCGCCGGAGATTGCCGGCAGCGACTGGCGCAAGACGCTGGACTTCGCCATGCGCAACTTCAAGGACGAAAGCTTCCTGCTGCAGTTCCTGTCGCCGCGCGTGATCCGCGAACTGAAGCTGTTCTCGGTGCTGGACGACGACCGCGAAAGCAAGCTGCGCGTGACCGCGATCCACGACGACGAGGGCTATCGCCGCATCCGTCAGCTGCTGGCCAGCCAGTACGACCTGTCCAATATCGAGCCGAACATCCAGGTCACCAACGTCGACGTCGGCGGCGACCGCTCGCTGACGCTGCGCCATCTGCAGAACGACCGCCGGCCGCTCGCGCAGAACTTCGAGGAGGTGATCCGCCATGTCACCCGGCTATGGGGCTTCACCGTGCGGCTCGAGGTTGTCTACGAGGACGGCCGGCACGAGATCAAGTACGAATGCCGGCCCGAGCGCAAGCATCATCGCAAGGCGGCATAGGGCGGCATAGGGCAGCATAGGGCGGCATAGGGCGGCATAGGGCGGCAAATAGGGCGACATGAGGCGGCATAAGGCCGCGTGAGGCGGCGTAAGCCGGCGGAAACGATCCGATAGCGGTCCGCGCGGCGAGCCGGGTGCGGCAAGCGAGCAAGGCAAGAGCGGGGATTTCAGCGCTGAAATCTCCGCTCGTTTTATCTGGAAGCGGTTGGGCGGGTGGGAAGCGGTTCGAAGCGTTCTTCCTGTGCCAGGCATCCCTACGCCGCCCCCGCACTCCCCTCGCTTCCCGCAATCAGCGGCTTGACGTCCGCCGCGCCGCCGCCGTCCAGCTGCAGCGTCATGTAGGGCGAGGCCATGCGGATCCCCGCAGCGTCGAACTTCTGCTTCAGCGTCGCGTTGAACGCCCGCGTGATCTCGAACTGCGCCAGCGGCAACGTCTTGAACTGGGCCAGCACCACCGGGCCGGACGGATCGAAGCGGTCGAGCCCCAGGATGTCCAACCCCGACAGCAGCCGGTGCGTGAAACGGATGTCCTGCGCGATCTCGTCCCCCGCCTCGCGGATCAGCGCCATCGCGCGGTCCAGGTCGCTGTCGTAGCGCAGGCCGATATTGAAGACCGCGAAGGCATGGCCGCGCGACAGGTTCTTGATCGCCTTGATCTGGCTGTACGGCAGCACGTGCAGCGCGCCCTTGCCGTCGCGCAGCTTGATGGTCCGGATGGTCATGCCTTCGACCGTGCCGCTGTGGTCGGGCAGCTCGACCACATCGCCGATGGCAATCGAATCCTCGATCACGATGAAGAGCCCCGTGATCAGATCCTGCACCAGCGTCTGCGCGCCGAAGCCGATGGCCAGGCCCACCACGCCGGCGCCGGCGATCAGCGGCGTCACGTTGACGCCGAGGTTGGCGAGCACCGCGATCAGCGCCATCACCAGCAGCGCGACGAACACCGCGTTGCGCAGCAGCGGCAGGATGGTGCGGGCGCGCATGCTGGGCGGCTGCCCGCGCCCGTGTCCCGGCGACAGCGCTTGCGTGATGGCGGTGTCGATCACCAGCCAGAACAGCCACGACAGCAGCACCGCGGCCAGCGCGCCGAATACCGCGTCGGCGAAGCGGCGGCCCAGCGCGGTCGAATGCATCAGATGCAGCAGCGAATTGCCCCAGACGCGGCTGGCGAGCTCCAGGAAACCCAGCCAGATCGCCAGGCGCACCAGCGCGACCGCAAAGCGGCCGAAGCGCGCCAGATAGGCCGAACGCCGCTGCCAGCGTTGCCGCGGTCCATGCTGGGTGGCCTGGGGCGAGCGTCCGGTCACCACCGTCAGCGCCAGCGCGGCGACCAGCAGCGCCACCGTCAGGATGGTCCGGCCCAGATAGTCGTCGGCATGGCCCGCGGCGAGCAGGGTGCCGACCACCGACGCGAATACCACCGCCAGCACCGGCAGGTGCCAGGTGCCGCCGGCCAGCCGCAGCACATCGGTGATGGCGGGATGGGCCTGGCGGAAGGCCAGCGGCCGGTTGGCGATCAGATGGCCGATCTGCCGGCGAAAACGCAGACAGAACCAGGCCATCAGCAGCGCCGCGGCGATATTGGACAGATTGGCGGTCACGGCGGACAGGTTGACGCCGAGCGCGGCAATCACCCGCGCGTTGGTCGCGGCATCACCTAGCGCCGCCAGCGAGCCGATCGCGAACAGCACCGGGCGCGAGTGCTGGTGCAGGTCATGGACCGCGCGCCGCCGGTGCGCGGTGTTGAAGACGGCGAACAGCGTCTGCGATACCGCCGACAGCACCGCGCCGGCGACCAGCGCGTAGGCCACCGTCAGCGCCGCCACGCCGGCCGGCACCAGATGCAGCGCCAGCGCGCGCACGATCCAGATCGCCACGCCGAAGGCGATCGCCCACGGGCCGACCCGGCGCAGCATGAAGATGCCGACGTCGGTCCACGACGGCACGGTGGGCAGCTGGACCCGATCGACCGGCCGCATCAGCCGGCCCCGCACGCGCCGCGCCAGTTCGTGCAGCAGCCAGCCACCGACGGCCCAGCCCGCCAGCACCGCGGC